>WJJR01000304.1 GCA_014729565.1 Candidatus Zixiibacteriota bacterium
GTCAGATCGGATTCCACTAACAGTGTGATCGCGCCGAACCCGGCTTGCGCGCGGGGGCGTACGCCCAACAATCGAACATTCACGTTTGATACTCGGTCATCATCCGTGCGACGGCGTCCTTCGAGTGACCATGTGATCATTGTCTGCGGCGTTCCACCGACCGTGAACCGCATAGTCGTCGCCTCGGCATCGACGGCCAACCCGATTCCTCCGGACCGTTCACGCATCTCCAGGTCTCCCCCGGCTTCGACGTACAGGTGATTGGACAGGTCATGTCGAATCACGGAACCGAAGCGGTCACGATTGTTGTGCACGCGGTCGAGGCCAAAAACCGTCCGGTCCGACGTCCAGTCGACCGACATCTCGGTCCGGTTATTCGGACGCGCGGTCAGTCGATGGAAATCATGCCGTTCGGCGCGTGCGCCGGCGGCGGGATTCCATGTGTACGCCGTCCAGGGCGCGAGCCAGGTGAGTGCGGCAAACTGATTAGGATCATGACGCGCCAGACGGTCACGGCGCAACTCGAGCGCCCAGCGCCAGCCGGCGACAGTGGGACGCCAATGACCGAAGATTGTCTGCCGCCCTTCATAGCTGGCCGATCCGGTCTGATTGGTGCGTGACACAACACGGCGATAGTCGCCGTGCGCATCGGGAACATACTCCCCTCGCTCCAAACGGTACTGCCCTTGCCCCGGTCGTGTCGGCAGGTACACCTCCTGCTCCAATCCGGAACGGGTATACGCGAGATCCATCTGCGCGTTAATCGCTGCATTGGGATGAGGATGCCAGCCACCATCAAGTCGTCCGCGGTAGTACGGCGCGAACTCACCCGACGCAAACGACTGTTCACCGCGCGCGACGAGCATTCGTCCATCAAGCGACGGCGCAACATCCAGCGGAGTGGAGAACGACAATTCCCGCGTGCGATGCCGTGCGTCGAGTGAATCGTATGAATCAATCCATTGATATTCCAACTGTGCGCTGGTATAGCCCAAACCAACGGTCTTTTTGCTGACATACAGCGGACCACGAGTGAATGTGTGTTGTTCGTTTGTTAGATCGCGTTGACTCCACTGTGAATTGAGGCTCCATGATCCGTGGATGTAGTCGACGGACGTGGACAGTTCACGCCATGAGTCGTGATCATTGGTGTTGTGATCGGTCGACTGTCCGATTCGCTGTGCCCAACCGGCTTGTGTGGTCAGGTGAGTCGTTGGCTGTGCGGTAGTGGCGACCGACCAGCGTAGCGCATCAAGCGACGGAGCGGTCATCACTCCCGATTCCACTGTCGCGTGCAGGGCACGCTCTGATGACGACGATGCTCTTACTTGGTACTCATTGCGGGATTCGTCGAAGAGCGATTCACGCAATTGCCAGGCGTTGCTGAACCGTCCGAAGTCATCGACGGCGCGCGTGCGCTCGCTAATCGCCTCCTGACGCCACCAGTCAAGATGGAGACGGTCAGCTTTATGATTGTTGGAGGCGCCGCCGGTTGACCATCCGAGATGATGATTCGATTTGACCTGCGTGTTGTTTGCCGCAAACCGATTGGGGTCATCGATGAATCCATGCCATTGCGCATCGAATGATCCTAACGCCGTTTTTGATAGATGAACTGATTCCGAAACGGTCATGAATGCGCGCGGTGCACCGAGTGTCGTGACCGCTTCGTACGATCCGTCCCCCTCACCGACATACTCGAAGGCATCCTCGGCCAGATGACGGTACCGTCCCTGGCCCGCACCGACGTATTCAAAGCTGACGCGCCAATCGCCGTTTCCGGGACCGACATAAGTGAACACGGTATCGCCGTTTGCGGTGAGATTGAGATCGTAATCACCATCGTTGTTGCCGTGATACTCGTACGCCGGCACCGCGACCGATCCATCAGTCGACTGTGATAAGACCGATCGCTGTTCGTCTGACAGCTCTCCGAAGAGTGGTTGGCCGGGATTATCGGCCTCCCAGTTGGCCGTCACGTTGTTTTGAAATCGTGAATCGGATTGCCCCGTTGTCCACGAGGCGCCCGCCAGGGTGCGACGGTAGGCGTCGAGCGCGCGCTCATATTCGACAATGACGATGCTGCCGGCATCGGGCACAGCATCGGGCGCAAAGGTGATCGCACCAGTGGCGATATCGAATGTGTAATCGGCCTCTGCTCCTTCGGTCAAACGCTCCCCATCCTTCGTCACGATCACCGACGCGGGCAGCACCTCGCCGTAGGTTCCGTTTGCGGAGAGCTTGTACGGTCCGGCGATCTGCGGTTGTGTCGTGAGACGGTGCCGTACGGGTGTTCCGGTGGCGCGGCCAACGTATCCATCGACGGCGTGCGCATCGCCGGTCCAGGCGAAACGGGCGCCGGCGGCTTGCCGCTGCGGTTGTCGCGTTGTCAGACTCGGCAAAGAAACCTGCCCGAACCGTCCGTAAAATCGCTGCGATTGTGCTTCGAGAAACATCCGGTCCAGGTCACCGACACGCGTAACCGGGCCACGTGAACGATTGGACAGTGAGTTGGCAAAGCGATCGGAAATGGCGCCGCGTACGCGGACACCGTCGGCAATCTCACCCTCGAGCGACAATTCGAGCCCCTGTGACCAATCACTGCTGCGATTCGATGACGTGGTCACCGAAAACGATTTGAACCCCTGCCATTCGAGCGACTGTCCGGTTCCGCCCGTAGGGCGTGTTCGCGAGGATGCAGGACCACGCGGTGTCATTGGATAGTCGAGTGCGGCGATGTTTTGTACAAGGGGAGTCGTCGTGTTCGTCTTCGGTGACGATGTGTTATCCGATGTTGTCCATTCGGTCGCCAGTGCGAATGCGAGCCTTTGATAACGAATGAAGAGTGTATCACCGGATGCCAACGAGTCGCGCAGAGTCAGATAGCCATGATCGATATCGAGTGTGTACTGCGATGAATCGATCGCGTTACCGCGGCCACTACCAATCGATTCACTTCCCGAAATAATGAAGTAGCCCGACACCCAATACGGGCCGGTTGTCCCGTTTCCAATGATCATCGTGCTGTCGTGGGCAATCGTTCCGGGCGTGTTCGATGTTGCGGATTGCTGGTGCGCGTCTGCACCAGCCATTTGCGAGGATGCTGATATGGAAATGCTGATGCCCAGTACGACGACGAACAACCGGTCGAGCGTTCCACTCAACCCGGTCCATCTGTGACCGATCCCTGGTCGGGCTGGGCTCATGAGTCTACTCGGCCGTGGGTTCCTCGTTCCCGGACTCGTCCGCCTGACGCGCGTAGCGCACTTTGATGATTCGCTGATTGTCGAGATCGGCGATGTGCAGAATGCCGTGGCGAATTGCGACATCAGTGGGGCTGCCGAACTCACTGAATCCCAGTCGCGGCCCGTCGATGAGACCCAGATACTCACCCTCGCGTGAATAGACCAAGATGGCCCGCCGCGAGTAGTCGGCCACGAAGACGTGACCGCTGCGGTCGATGGCCACGGCCACCGGCTCGCGCAAATCGGCCTGTCCGAAGGTTCTCAAGAGCGCGCCGGTGTTGTCGTAGGCAACGATGCGTCGCTCTCCGAGATCACAGACGTACACGCTGCCGTCGTAGTCATCACAGGCGATTCCCGCCGGACGGTTCAGGCGCGCCCACGGGGCTTCTTCACTGCCGAAATCGCCGATCTGCACACCACTGGCATCGAAACGGTAGACGCGCGAATTCAGGCGGTCAGCGACATACATTTCGCCGTACCCACCAAACGCCAATCCGGTCAACTGTCCCTGTGGGAGTCCCAGCGCACGATACGGGGGCGTGATGTTGGTGATGGCGACCAGGTCTTGATCATAGACATAGATTTCTTCGTTGGTTCCATCCACGGCGTAGACATTGCCGGCCAGATCGGTGCGTACGAAGCGTGGTGCGGTGCGCGTATTGAACCGCGACACATACGGCCCGACCGATGACGCCATCACCGTGTTGGTACCGTCGATCCGCAGAATCCCACGCGTTTCCATGTCGGCAATGAGCAGACCATTGGCCCGGGTCGGGGCAATGCTCACCGGACGGATGGGTCCGGATACGTCGCCCAACTTGCCCTCGCCCTCGAAGGACGCGCGCATCGCCTCGCCGTCGATCACGTCGATGACGGTCAGCGGCGTGTTGTTGTCGAACGTCGCGGTTTGCAGTGATGCGCCACCCGAGCATCCCACCGCGAGTACACCGACAACGGCAACCCAGGCAATCATCCCCATAACAAACACGGGCCCAGCGGCCCGTGATACCGTTTTGCTCTTCGACTGTGTACGGGACACCGCGCGCCCCCCGCGTGGCTAGAATTTGCGCTTAAAGGTCACCATGACTTTGGGATCGGAGCCGAACGGTTTGCCTTTCACGTCGACTTTCCATCCGGTCACTTCCATGCGCGCCTGGCGATTGACCGACTTGGCCACCTGCCACGCGTCGAATGCCGACAACAGACGGTTCACCACCAATGCACCGAGTGCGAAGCGGCTGCGGTTGCGCGCCTCGGCGCGCTGGTTGCGCAGATCGCGATACTGCTCCAAGTCCGCTGCGGAGCGCCAGCGCCAATCCCAGTACTCATTGTTGGGATAGTAGGGACGCGAGGGATCGATAATGCGCCCGGCCGAGTTGTACTCCTCGCGCGAGTTGTAGAAACTCAGAATCCGGTAGAAGTCGTCGTCTTTGCCCTCGGGATTGATCCCCGCATTGGCCAACGCGTAGGCCTCGTAGTCATCCTGTTTCGCCGTCTGGACGGTTTTGAAATAGGCGAACGCCGCCCACATGACACCTTCACCGGCCAAAAAGACACCGGCCCGGTTTTTGTCGCCGGCATACCATTGCCCCGCCCCCGGCAGCAGGAGTGAGTACACGGCGGCTTTGGTCACATTGACCTTGTCTTCTTCATCTTCGAATGCAAACTCGTCGAACACCTGGGCGTACATCGCTCCACCGTTATCAAGGACGGGAACGGCCTTCAGATCGAGTTGGGCGGGCATTAAGTCTGCAAAGTGCTGTGGGCCGTCATGCAGAACCGAGACGGACAGTGTTGCCGGTTCGTCCAGTTTGCGGACAGAATTGTCGGAGGGTGATTTGGCCCCACACGGACACGCCACACCGCATACATAGACGGCGGCGAGCAGCACCAAGGCGCCGGTCAATGCCGAACGGGGGACAATTCGTCTGTGGTCAAGTGTACTACTCAGATTCATCACTCCTAAAAAAGATAACGCAAAGTGAACCGCGGCGCAAGCTCTGTCGACAGGTTCGTTCGGGTTAAGCGGAGGTCGGCATCGATCTGACCGAACTGATCCCGTGACCGATTATACCGCTTGGCGCCCAGAGCCGCCTCAAACGCCGACAGCAAATGGTTGCCGATCGTCAGAATCAATACCGTCGAGGCCTTGTTGAATTCCCGGTTGGCCGCGTCGCGCTGCTGAACGTAATTCTGACGATCTTCGGTTACGAAGACGATGGGGGTCCCGTCTGAGTACGTCGTGTCGCCGGGCCCAAAGTCCTTATCATTCGGATTGAAATCGTGCCAGCCAAAGGCGAATTGATCATACTTTCCGATGTTTTCGTAGTAGGTGTCATTCTTCTCCTCCGCATCGTCTTCGGAGATATGATGGGAGAAGAATGTCGAATCACCCGTATCGGGATTTCTCCATGCCTGCCGGTCGTCATCGATTTCGTACACTTCCTGCAATCCATCGATGTAGCGGTCAAATCCCCATCGGACAACGCCGCTTTGTGGATCCGTACCATCGGCGAACACCTGATACTGGTCTTCAAGGTCACTGCCGGTGCTGCGGAAATCCGACCAGAAGTACCAGCCGGCGGCTTCGAGTCCCAAAAAGACGAACGGTTTCCAGCGGCTGCCGTAGTACCACTGGCCCCATCCGGGAACGACCAGCGACTGGAGAAAAGCGCGGCGGCTCGATTTCGGTTCATAACCGTACACGTCGCCACCGAAATCCGGGACCTCGTCGGTTGCCTGAGCGAGTCGCATGCCATCAGCCGTCAGGGACATGGTTGAGTTAAGCGCAGCACGTTCCGATAGATCAGCCAGCGTCACACCGGGCAGCGGATTGACGGGTCCCAAACGTTCGGGGACCGCCTGCTCGCCGGGCGTCGCGGCAACGGCCGGGACGGTCGAGATCAGCAGTGCAACAGCCATCAGCGTTGCCAGCCGTTTGGCATTCGCGTTCATCCAACACCTCCGAATCAATCCTTCAAACATTGTTCTCTCCTGGTGAGCCGCATCGGCTGATCATTGCACAACCGCCATTTTGCAGAGTGCGGTTGCGGTTTCGCCGCTGGCTAATGCATTCGCTTCAATGTGTGCAAAGTAGACGCCGGAGGCTGCGCCTCGGCAATTCCACGTCCATTCGTTGTACACTCCGCCCTGACCGTTGGCTTCGACGTCCGCGACGAGATTGCCGGCGATGTCGTAGATGCGAATCCGAACATCGGCATCATCGCCGAGCCAGTACCGCACAACCGCTTCCTCGTTCGCCGGATTGGGATAGACGAACGCGCGCGGTTCCAGAAAGAAAACATCTTCGGTGTCTTCGTCTTCAAGATCCTCAAACGGGACGGTCGCGGTCCCCCGGGCATCGTGTCGTGCCATCGGCCAAATCGCCGTCGGCGAAAACGCCGGCAGTGTCCCGGCGGAATATCCATACAGGTAGCCATCGGCGCAATGTGCGAAGACGGCAGAGCTGTTGTTATCGGGAATGGCGCTCCACGCCACCGAACCGGGCGTATTGTCTCCCAAGGGACGGGGAAAGCGGTCGACTTGGCGGCCATTGCCAAAGAAGGCGCTGAGTCGCTGGCGTTCCCCGGCACTGGCGACCGCCAGATGCCCGGAGACGCCATCGGTCCAATCCAACAGCATGGCAATTGGCGTTGTCGCGCCGCTGTCCGGGGCGTTGCGTTCACCCAGCAGGATTGGGAAATCCGGAAGCAGCGTTCCGTTGCGCGCATAGGCATGCATATGCCCATCGGCAACCAGGAGAATATCCAGGTATCCATCAAGATCGACGTCAGCCAGAGCGGGCGGTTGAGTGGCAGTACCGTGAATGTCCAGCGGGTATCCGGAGACGTATTCGCCGCCGCTGTCAATGACGTGGAGCACTCCACTTGCGGTCAGGAACACCGCATCTAACGATGAATCCCGATCGATGTCGCCTACGACCGGCGGCATGACGGTTTCATCGCCGACACCCGCGATTGGTCCACCAAGCCAGCCCAAGTAGCGTTCTTCCGGCGAGACTTCCATGACGACAGCAGTCGTCGCACTGTCTCGTCCCGCTGCGCTGGTGACCGCACCCGTGAGCGGGCCGACCAGCGTTGTGTCACCGTTCAACAGCCCGTAGACCGCATAGCCACTGCTGCGAATGGGAACGAAGATCTCCCTGATCACGGTGCCGCGATTCCACACAATCGGCGGAGCGTTGACCAGGTCGGGTGTCTCGGTGCGGAAGCGGACGTCGAACAACCCATCGTTGTCTTCATCGCGTGTGCCGAAGAAGTACAGATATCCCCTATCGGTGGCGGCGATAATCCGCACGTCACCGTCTCCCGGATCGGCCACCAACGGCGGGGCGATCCAATTTCCGTGGGCCGGATCAGCCATTGCGACGGGATGGAACTCCCGGACAATCGTCGAATCGTCGTAGCGTTTGAGGCTGTCTTCGACTGTCACCGAACCGAGCGGTTGCCCCGTCCAGTCCCAGGCAAGAATGTAGTTCTTGTAGGCGACAAAGACCTCGGGCGAGCCATCGCCGGGCAGACTCCACCGGCTGGCCAGCGGGGTCAGATCAGCGACAATCGGCGCACCGACGCCGGTTGAATCAATTCCGGCATAAACGGGGAATCCATCCAACGGTCCGTCACGTTGGACATCCATCGTCATCGCCGCGGCCGGTGGCGAAATGTTTTCAATCGTGATACCGGTGAACGCGCCGGTGTTGCTGGTGGCGGGTGGATTGGTGAACGGCCCGAGTTCGGTGTTGTTGGGATTGTAGAAGAAATCCCGTGCCGTACCGGTTCCGGCGGAGAAGAAACCGCCGAAGTTGATGAGCCCATCGGCTTCGATCAAACGCACGAAACGGCGTTCGGCATCCCATTGCAGTGTATTCGCCTGGTAATTATTCGGCGTATCGTCGGTGTCGACATAATCGCGTTCGGCAACGCCTTCATCGACATGCCAGATGAGAAGCCCCGATCCGGGCAACAGGAAGTCGTATTCGCGCGTGTTGGCGAGCGTCGTAGTGTCGGCCGGGCCGATGACTACGCTGGTGACGCTATCCAGCCGCAAGCCGGGATCACCGCGTCCATCGATATCAATGCGACGGTTTTCGACCAGGTAGTACTCCGTCTCCGAAATCGGGATCTGAATCACCTGTGGGGTCGATTGCGGCAGGGGACGTTCGAACTCGCCTGCGAGCACGGTCACATTCAGTTCGTTTTCCACGCGTCGGGCATCGACGAATCCCAGATGCAAACGCGACCAGGCATCGGGAAACACCGGCAGGCCGCCGAACAGAATGCGACGCCGGCCCTCGACGGTTACATCGATGCCAACGTCGGAGACGTTGTTGTCCATCAAGCTGAAATTGCCCACCTGCGTCAGGAAGCTGGCGGTGTTGTACAGGTCCACCAGACCCAACTGGTGGCCGAATTCGTGAGCGAGGACGGCATTCATGACGGAGATGCGATTGTCCTGAATCAAGGTTTCCGGCATGATGATCGCTTCATCCAGTACATCGGCGACGCCGGCTGTGAGCGATATGCCCTCGCCCAAGCGGACAAATGCCGTAAACAGATCGTGCGGTGTGTCCTGAAAGATGTCGGACTGGCGATCCGAGCCGGCGTGAAAGAAAATGACGGCATCGTAATCGTCGAAGATCACTGCCGGATCGGCGGCCGCGGCTTCTCCGGCGTCGAGAACGAATTGCTCGAGTCCGAACACGATACTGCTGTCGCCGCCGCGTTCACGTCCGTAGTAGCTCATTTCGTTCGGCATTTGATAAGCACTGTCGGACGCGACCGGAAAGACGGTGTGATCGAGCGTCACTTCGCCGTTGGACACGGTATGCCAATACTGGTTCAGTGACCGCACGTGCGTGTCGAAGTAACGGCGATTGTGCGGCGATGTGTCGAAGCTGTGGCCGTTTTCCTCGAGGAACGTCGTCGTATCACGCAGATCGAAGACACCGCGTCCGGTGGTGTTCGGATCGTCGGTTTCTTCATACTGAAACTCCACGCGGATCGCGATGACCTTCAACGTGATCGGAACCTGTGCGCCGGCGCGCAACCCCGGCGACGCCGCGCCAGCCCGTTTGCGCTGGAGCAGGTTGCGTGTCGACGGTTGCGGACAGAAACAGCCGGGCGTGCCGTCGGGTTTGGGTTTGTGCACTAAGGCATCGTGATCCAACGGCAGGATCGTTGTGCCGGCTCCGGCCAGCACATCACCCGACAACGCCGCCAGCAGCAGCGCACATCCAAGAACAATGGTCTGAGCAAGTCGTTTCATTTGTTAGAACCGGGCCGAGAGGCTGTAGCGCGGCGTGTTCGACAACGGCGAATCGCCGGTCGACGGGATATAGGCCACGTCAATCTTAACGTTTTGATACGAGAGTCCAATACCGGCCGTGAAGACCTTGATGTCGCCATCCTGGTCGTGCACGTAGCCGCCGCGTAACGCGAGCGTGCTCAGGTACGACAGCTCGAGACCGGTGTTGTAAATGTTCTGTGCCAGTTCATTATCGCTGTCGGTGAGGTCAACCAACTCGCGATTGATATCGCCGACCCAAAGCACCCGGAAGGCCGGGCGATCGAGCAGCTTGAGTCCGAAGCCGAGTGCGAGATTACGCGGCAACGGATCGGACTGCTGCGCATCGATGTAGGAAATGTTCGGACCAACATTCGACAGCGCGGCGCCGAAGGTGAGCGGATCCCAGGGTGTCTGATAGAGAATACCGGCATCGATGGCAAATGCTGTCGCGCTGCCGCTGCCGATTTCGGCGCCCGCCCCCTGATCGGCGAGACGCGAATAGATAATCTTACCGGTCAAACCGCCGGAGAGCGTTTGGCTCAGACGGGTCGCGTACGACAAGGACAGCGCACCGTCAAAC
>WJJR01000305.1 GCA_014729565.1 Candidatus Zixiibacteriota bacterium
ATCGTCATCCAAAAGTCTTGCAGCAGCGGATTGAGCCCGGCCCCTTCGACCGGTCCGGTCGGCGTGGCTTCAAACGGGCTGCGCTTGAGTAGAATGACCAGCACCGAGAGGATGAAAAGACTGACCGTGGCCATCGACCACCGCTCGAACCGCCCCGCCATCTTCATCAACAACAGCCCCAGCAGTGAGACATAGACAATCCACAAGAGCAGCGTCCCCTCCTGGCCTCCCCACAGTGTGGCGATCAGGTAGTAGAGCGGCAGGTCGGTCGATGAGTAATTGCGGACATAGACAAACTCGAAGCGGTGATTCAGAATCAGAATGAGCAGTAATCCGAGCGAGGCGGTCAGCAAACCGGCGGTCACGCGGAAGGCGTTGCGGGCCAGCCGCGTGTTCTGCTCGCCACGAAAGTACAAAACCAGCGAAAACAGCGTCGTCGCCGTCGCCGACCAGATCAGTGTTTTGCCGAGTATTTCCATTCGATTCCCCGAATCGTCAGTGTTGTCAATACACGACTAAAACAATCGTGTTTGTGAACGCAAGACAAATCGTAGCGCTCTGACGTGCGCTCGATTACGCTACCGGTTCCTGATCGGTGATTTGAGAATCACGGAGTACGCGCGTCAGCGCCGCCTTGGCGGCCTCGCGGTCGGTGAAGCGTTCGACAATTTCACCTTTGCGTGTCAGAAGATAAACGCCTTTGCCCCCAAAAATGCCCCAGTCGGCGTCGCGGGCTTCGCCCGGGCCGTTAACGACACAACCCATCACCGCCACCTTCAGCGGTGTGGTAATGCCCTTCAGCGTTTGCTGCACTTCGTCGACCAGAGACATCAAATCGATTTCAATTCGTCCGCACGACGGACACGAGACCAATTCCGGCCCGCGCCGCCTCAAACCGAGCGCTTGCAGAATGTCAAAACCGGCGTTGATCTCGGCGGCTTTGTCGCCAGTCAGTGAGACACGAATCGTATCACCAATCCCTTCAGAAATCAGCGCGCCGAAGGCCACGGCTGTTTTCAACGTTCCACTGGCGACCGGTCCGGCTTCGGTCACGCCGAGATGCAACGGATAGTCACACTTCTCGGCAACCGACCGGTAGGCGGCCATCATCTCGCCAACATTCGAGGACTTCAGCGAAAGTATGATGTCGTCGAATCCATGTTCGGCAATGATCTCGGCATTGCGGAGCGCGGATTCCACCAAAGAATCGGGATTGTTGCCGCCGTACTTATCCAAAAGATCCTTTTCAATCGAGCCCTGATTGACGCCAACGCGGATCGGCAGTCCATAATCACGCGCACACGCGACAACCTCGGCGATCTTGGCCTTGCCGCCGATATTGCCGGGGTTGATGCGCAGTTTGTCGGCGCCCATTTCGGCCGCCAGAATGGCCAGCCGCCAGTCGAAATGGATGTCGGCGACAAGTGGTATTGAAATCTGTGGTTTGATCCTGGCGATCGCCTCGCCCGCTTCTTTGTCGGGAACCGCCACCCGTACGATCTCGCAGCCCGCCTCTTCCATGTCGTGAATCTGCTTCACCGTGGCGCTGATGTCGCGCGTATCGGTGTCACACATCGACTGCACCGCGATGGGCGCATCGCCGCCGACCGGGACAGTGCCGACCATGACGGTGCGGGTGCGCTTGCGTGGCCAAACACCCCAGGGGCGGGGATCAGAAGGCTGCGGCTCCTGCGCTATGGGAAGCGGCTGCGTGGACATAGTGGACTTGGTGGACAGTTAAGCATCGAAATGCTTGGCTTCCATCTTTTCGACTTGATCGAATGCATGATAGGACGAACGGACCAATGGTCCGGCTTCGACATGTTCGAAGCCCATCTCCTCGCCGACACGCGCCAGTTCATCATATTCTTCGGGCTCGTAATAGCGAATCACCGGCAGATGTTCCCCCGATGGTTGCAGGTATTGCCCGATGGTGAGAATCTGACAGCCGGTGTCGACGATCTGTTTCATGACATCGTGGATCTCGGGTATGGTCTCGCCCAATCCTACCATGATACCTGTTTTTACAATCGGCGGATCGGGACGGTGCTTCGAGCGGTGCAGAATTTCGAGTGAACGCTCGAGTTTGGCACCGGGACGAACAGTCTTGTAGAGCCGCGGAACCGTCTCACAGTTGTGATTGAGCACATCGGGTCCGGCTTCCAGTACCGTCTCCAGAGACTCGAAATTGCCCAGGAAATCGGGAATCAGCACTTCGATTTTGACTTTCTGATCGCGTTCGCGCAGCAGCCGAATCGTTTCGGCATACACCCATGCACCGCCATCGGGGAGATCATCGCGATTGACCGACGTGATCACCACCTGATTGAGATTGAGCGCCGCGACTCCCTCGGCCATGCGGCGGGGCTCATCGGTGTCGTAGTTGATCGGTTTGCCTTTGATCACGTCGCAGAAGCGGCATCCACGGGTGCAAACATTGCCCAGAATCATGAAGGTCGCGGTGCCATGCGAGAAGCACTCGCGGATGTTGGGGCAATTGGCTTCCTCACACACCGAATGCAGGCGGTTAGAGCGCAACGCGTCTTTGACCTTCAAATAGTTCGGCGCGAAGGTGGCTTTGGTCTTGAGCCACTTGGGTTTGGGGGCGCCAATCTGGACGAGAGTCGAATCAGCCATATCAAGGTATTGTACGGAAACAGTCAGGATTGTGCGATGGGTTTCCCGAAGATTCAGGGAACGGGCCTAAGTCGCTTGTGAGCATGGTGATGGTGGGTGCGAAGCATCCACCCTACAACAGATTCAGGAAGAACTCGTGGATACGCGCATCCCCCGACAATTCCGGGTGAAACGTCAGCCCGAGGATGTTCCCCTGGCGCACGACGGTGACATCATCGCCATAACGTCCGATGATCTCGACACCGTCACCGACCCGTGTAATTCTGGGCGCACGGATGAAGACCATCTCAAAAGACTCTTCGGTGCCGTTGACCGACAGGGTTCCGGATTCGCGGAACGAGTACAGTTGACGGCCGTAAGCGTTGCGGCTGCTGTCGGTATCAAGTAAACCGAGAGTTGGTTCATCGGG
>WJJR01000306.1 GCA_014729565.1 Candidatus Zixiibacteriota bacterium
CGTCGATTTTCGAGGTCAAGAACGATCCCCACTTTGACAAACTCGATTTATCCCATTTCCCTGGCGGAAGCCGGATCACACCGCCCTCTGGTACGGGTCCTGCGATTTCAGACAATTAAAGCCGACTTTTTCCTGATTCTATTTGCGCGTGTTGACAGGCATACTTCTGTGTCGCGTAAGTGCGGCCAAGAGACGGACCTACGCGGTGCAGCGCGGAGCATGCCGATACCCCCATACACTTCTCCCTGAGTCACGAATCGAAAAAACACGGGCTTTCACCCTTGACAGATTCGTAATACACGGCATCTTCAACGTGTCTGGGCGAAATACGAGGAAGCATGTCCGGGGTCGGCGACTGGCCTCAGCATTATGGCATACCTCTACTTAGCTGCACCGTATCACCTCTACGCCCAGTATCTTAGAGCAACAAAACAAATGTCGACCCTGGACAACTTCTTCGTGCCGAAGAGGTCGCGGCGATAGCGTGACAATCTTCCGACGTAGTACCGGGCGCCCGAATCTATGGGCGTGTCAAAAGAAGTCTATTAGGCTCTGCCGACTGTGGAGAAGATGTCACTGAATGACACAATCATAACCTCGCGTAGGTGCGGCTCTTAGCCGCACCGGTCCGGCTCAGAGCCGGACCTACGCGATAAACCTATGAGTTCTTCAACACGACCTGAAGGCCCGTGAACCGGGATCGTATGAACGTGGAACCACGGGCCTGAAGGCCCGTGGCACCCCAATGGAAACGGCAAACACTTCTGACAATCACTCTAAGTTGCGCGGGGCGGGCGCACAGCCGTGCGCCCCTACGATCTGTAGGGGCACGGCCTGCCGTGCCCCTTGCAGCGTTGAGAAAGCGCACTGAGTACGCCCGGTCTCCGAAAGGGTTACGCGCAGCGGGCGTATGCCATACGCCCCCACGACAACACGCAAACGGCAATGCCGCGGCTCTTTCAACACGCGCTTCAGCCGGGTGCTAAAATGCAAAAAGCCCGCTTAAAGCGGGCTTTGAGTGCAACGAGAGTCAGAACGGACACACTTGTTCGTCACCACCACCTTACTGACCGCGTGGCTGGCTCGCCATGGAGACAATCGTTTGCGCACGGTTGTCGTCGGGGTAGTACTCGAGCCATTTGCGTGCAGCACGGGCGGCTTCCTGACGTTTATCGCGTGCGATCAAAAACGCAATCAGCCCCTGATAGGTTTGCTGATCGTAAGGATTATTGTAATAGGCGCGTGTCAGATACTCCTGCGCCTGATCATCGAGCCCCGCCGATTCGCACAGGCGGCCCCAGTAGAACCAGTATAAACGATTCTCCGGCATTTTGTGCGCGTACGTGGCGATGGTGTCGAGCCCGGTCTGCAGGGCTTCGTCGGCGCGTGCGCTGTCACCGATTTGGCGGTAGTGCGTGGCAAGTTTGTCGTACGAACGCCAGTAGAACGGGAAGGTCGCCATGGCTTCTTTGATCCAATACTCCGACAGCGTGGTGTCACCGGTCTCCAGGTAGTGATCAGCGATCGCCAGTTGCTTTTCCGGATAAACCAATGCCAGTCCGACGGCGTTGTCATCAAGACCGACGTCGGGCGTGTGATAGCTGCGGAATTGAAACACCGTGTCCATCAGATAGGCGGTGCGATCCCAATCGAATTCGAAATACGCTTCCTGTCGGCCGACCTGAAAAACGGCGCCGACAATCTTCGTGCGGCGTTCGAGCGACAATCGTGACTTCCCCGATGGCGAGCCGCTGAAATAGACCGGCCGTTTCCAATTATTGTTGAGCAGAATGTGTTCCACGACCATCATTGCCGGCGTCACGGTCTGGTCGCCGATGCGCGTGGTGAACAGATAGTGCGATGTCCCCGAGACCGGATCCTGAATCGGACGCTTGGGCCGTTTGAGCGCGCCCGCCGCCTGCGGATCGGAGACCGTCCACAAGATCTGATCATCATCCCAGGTCACCGGAAGGTCCCAGCGATTCTTCAACTGGTGAATGTACCAATCGGTATTCGCCAGCGAGAGATTGCAGATGCTGACGTCGGTGCGGATGCCGTACGCATCCTGCAAGCACCACAACGGGAACGTGTCGTTGTCACCGCCGGTGAAGAGAATCGCATTCTCCTCGCACGAATTGAGAATGTTGTACGCGTAATCGTACGGCGTGTAGTTGTCCGAACGGTCGCACGACAGCCAATTGGCCTGCAATGTGCGAAGCGGCAGCAGTGCCGCGATCACCCCAATGACCATCGCCAGTGTTTTGCCCATCGGCAGTTTTCGCGCAGCCGCATCGGCCAGGGCGACCAGGCCAAGCCCCATCATCATTCCGAACACGACAAACCCGGGCGTGAAGAAGTAGTCTCGATGCCGAACTTCCATGTAGGCATCGGGCGCCAACTTGTAGTACTGCGTACCGTCGGCGAAATTCATGTACAAGACGATCACCACCGAACCCATCAGGAACAGCAGGAAGATCAGGCTCCCCGACGGTAATCGTCGTCGCATCAGCCACCAGACGCCGTAAAACCCCAGCATGATGACCGGCAGCATCAGCCAACCGCCGAAGCCGTACTGGTCTTTGAAATATCGATAGAATCCCATATGGGCGTGATCGCCGAATTGGTTTGCCCACGTCCCGCGGCGCGTGAACATCCGCGTCACCATGCTTTGCTGGCCGTACTGCTTGCGTTCCAGAAAGTCCATGAACGAACCAAGGGTCTCCGGATTGTTCTCGTCGATGTTGGGATCTTCAGCCGACCGAATCGGGATGTACAACTGGCAGGTGTACCCGGTCCAACTGGCGATCATAATCACCGCCATCAGCGCCCACCGTCCGACCCACTTCCGATTGACCGACATTAAAAGCGTGATCACCAGCCAGAGGGCCGATCCCACGAGGAAGAACTTCACGCTGCCCACTACCGAAAACAGCACAATCCCAGTAATCCAGAATCGCCAATCGCGCCGCAGCGACTCATCGACCAGGATGATGAAGAAGAACACCACCGGCAACGCGAGCAGGACTGTTTGATGAATCCCCATCGACAGGATGCCGAGGTAGGCGATGGCGACCAGGTATTTGTTTTCGTATCCGCTTCTCAATCGGTCGCGCCAGCGCAGCGCCAGCCATGCGAGCACCATGATCAGGAGGATGGATGGTCCATACACTTCGGCTTCGACCGCGTTGTTCCAGTAGGTCGACGAGAACGCCATGAATAGCGAACCGGCGATGCCGCCGCACAGTGCTACCACCGCTTGCCAGAGTTCGAGGTCATCGTGATCAGTACGGAAGGCGCCTTGCAGCAGGCGGACGATGACGAAAAATGCCATGCCAGCGGCAAGCGCGCTGGTGATCGACGACACCATATTGACACGCAGCGACACATCCTCACCGAAGGGAATCAACGTAAACACCCGTCCGATAAGGATATACAACGGAGTGCCGGGCGGATGGGGAATGCCCAGGATCTTTGAACAGGCGATAAACTCGCCGCAGTCCCAGTATGAGAGCACCGGCGCGACCGTCATCCCGTAGACGACCATTGTCGCCACGGTAATCAGCCCGCCGAGGACATATTGAGCACGGTGAAACGTCTGATGGTCCATTCGGTCCTGCCTAAGGAGTGAACGGCTCTGCGGAGCCTGCCGACACTAACAAAAGGTCCCCAAGGTAAGACATCCGGCTGGGAGGGCCAATCGAAATCGGAGCCCAGCCAACACGATACGGGGCGCGTGGGACTCGGTTAGTCACTAACGAATCCGCCTTTAGTCGGATGGGAGGGTCTCATGCTTGCATGGTGTGCACTGCTCTTTGGTCTCGGCATTGCCGCATTTACCGACAGCATTTTCAATTACGGGGAAATCTTCCGCCAGGTGAATTCCGTTCTGTTTATGCTGATCTCCCTCGGTCTGCTCATACGGACAACCACCAAGATCCGTCAGGCGAAGCGAGAGAAGATTTACGAACGGATGGCCGCACTCGAACGCGAACTGGAACAGTACAAGGCCCACGAAGAGCGTAAGAACAAAATGCAGCGCGGCCGCAGCCAGGCGGCGGTGTGACGCGGCAGCCGGCGAATCGCACAACCTTCTCTACTGAGACTCTCCATCGGTAGGGGCACGGCCTGCCGTGCCCATTCAGCACGTGCTTGGTGTCTATTCGTGATGGACACGGCAGGCCGTGTCCCTACAAATCGTTGGCCGCTACTCAGATTGTTCAACTTGCAGGACGACCTTGACCTGTCTTCACCTCGGATGCAACTACGGCAATCCAAGTGTCTGCAGCCGCAAACGTGCTTCCTCCACCACCGGCGAGTTTTTGTGTTCGCTGATAATGACCTGATACGCTTCGCGCGCCTGACTCGCTTCGGCCAACGGTCCGGCATAGAGATCGCCGATGGCCAGCCAGGCCCGCGGTACCATGAAACTCTCCGGGAAGAATTGAATGAGCCGTTCGTAGTCGGCCAGCGCGCTGTCGAAGGCGGCGTGTGACGTGTGAATCTGCGCCACCTCAAAGAGGGCCTCGTCGGCAATACCATTTGCCGAATCCTTGACGATGGCGCCGAAATGCTCCAATGCGATGCTGTCCTGCCCGCGACGTAATGCGTACGCCCCATCGGCGTAATGATTCAGCGACCAGTTCATCGCATCCTGGCCTTCGCCAATGATCATCGAGAGCTGCAGCGCATCATTAACGAATCGCCCGCGCGGGTGGGCTTTGACCAGGGCATTCAACTCTTCGCGACAGGCGTCGTACGCCTGCCGGAACAGTTCAATTTCCGCGCGCCGGAAGTCGATCTCCTCCCGCTGGTCGGGCCGTGGACGGACCGTGTGAGCGATCTGATAAATCGAGTCCGCACGATCCAGTTCCCCGAAGTAGACGGCCAAATCACCCAATCGCATCAGCGCCGTTGTGCGGTCATTTTCGCGGGCGTTGCCGTCGACCACGAGACGGTAGTACGCTTGCGCCGAATCCATGTCGCGCACGTGCACACGATAGATCTCGCCGATTTCAAGCTGGATGCGCGCCCGCTCATCATCCTTGGGGATATCGTTGGCCAGCTCATTCAGCATCGCGACGGCCACATCGGGCCGATCCAAACCCAATTCCGCCCGCGCCAGCACGAACGCGACGTCGATACTGCGCTGGTGTTCCGGATACCGTGCCAGGAAATCGTCAGCTTCGGCGCGTGCATTGGTATAATGTTCTGTTTCCAAACACCGCTTCAGCCCTTTCAACTGATGCTGGCCTTCCTGCTCGGAGAGGGCGTCGGCGCGCCGGTATTCGGCAAACGCGGAATCGATGGCGCCCGACTCGAAGAGCAGATCACCATACAGAGAATGGGCGTATTCGTTGTTGGGGTACTCGCTGACGATACCGACAAAGGCCTGTGTGATCTGATCGACGGCTTCGGGAACTTTGATCAGATTGGTGATACGACGTTCGGCGACACTGCGGGAATGGGGACTGGCCGCCAGGTAACGGAAGTGCTCGACCACCGCCGCGGCGTACTCCCGTCGGGCTTCAAACAGCCGTCCAAGTTCCTGAGCGAAAATCAGTGAATCGCCCAGTTCACGACGCCCGCGATAGTAGGTGGCGATCCCTTCTTGGTACATGCCGTTATTCAAATAGCTGCGAGCGGCGAGATTGTAACGGTCCGGATCGCTGGGCGCTTTCTCCAAAATGCGTTCAATAACCTCCTCACCTTTCTCTTCCCGGCCGGCGAGGAAATGCAGATCGGCCAATTCTGAGAGCAATACGGCATCGTCGGGGCTCGTCTCCAGTTGCTTATCGATCAGCGATTGGAGGGCATCGTAGTCTTTGACCCCTTTGTATGCGCGTTTCAGGGATGACATAATGGTCGGATTGTCGGGGTCTTCTTCATAGAGCGGCTCGAGGATCTGAATGGCGCGCTCGTAGTTGCCCTGCGACATGAATTGTTCGGCTTCAACCACTTGCGGCATTCCACCACCGCGATGGATGCGGACCTGATTGCGCAGGAGCTGCTGCAAGTTCTGAACGTCGATCCGTCCACCACTTCCCGGCCGGATCCGAATGGTGTCCGTTGCCGGCTGACGCCGCGTGGTGTCCTGCGCCCGGACACTCTCTCCGGCGGCCATCACCAGAAGAGTGAGAATCAGATACTGTAGGAGGCGAGATTGTATAAGAGTCATGACACTACCTTTTCTCGGTCAAAAAGTTCTAAACAGCACCCCAATCGGAGTTCCATATGGACACGGAGCAGGACATCCAGTCAATACGGCGTCTGCGGGGGATCAGAATGGCCTTCTTTCCAGCGTCCGATATATGTAGTATGGACCGCTCAAACCGGTCAGTAAGGATGAGGACATTATGCCAAATGCGTTGATAACAGGGGTTACAGGCCAGGACGGTTCGTATCTAGCGGAATTCCTCCTTGATAAGGGCTATAACGTCTACGGCGTCGTCCGGCGTGCATCGACTGAAAATTTCGAGCGGATCGAGCACCTCAAGGGCCGTATCTCATTGGTGCAGGCGGACTTGCTCGACCAGCTATCGATTATCTCCGCCCTCGAAGAAGCCCAACCCGACGAAGTCTACAACCTGGCCGCCCAGTCCTTCGTTCCGACCTCCTGGGCCCAGCCGGTCCTGACGGGTGAATTCGATGCGCTCGGGGTCACGAAGATTCTCGAAGCGATCCGACAGGTGAATAAGTCGATCAAGTTCTACCAGGCGTCGTCATCGGAGATGTTCGGCAAGGTCCGGCAGACACCGCAGGATGAGAATACACCGTTTTATCCCCGATCACCGTATGGTGTGGCTAAGGTCTACGGCCACTGGATCACGGTCAACTATCGCGAGTCGTATGGCATCTTCGCCTGCTCGGGCATCCTCTTCAACCACGAGTCGCCCCGGCGCGGTAAGGAGTTCGTATCGCGAAAGATCACCGATGGAGTCGCCCGGATTAAAGAGGGACTGCTCGACAAATTGCATTTGGGAAATATGGCGGCGCAACGCGACTGGGGGTACGCCGGTGACTATGTCAAGGCGATGTGGTTGATGTTGCAAGCCAGGGAACCGTCGAATTTCGTCATCGCCACCGGTCGCATGCATTCAGTCGAAGATCTTGCGCGCATTGCGTTTAGCCGGGCCGGCCTGGACTGGAAAGACCACGTTGAAATCGATCCGAAGCTCGTTCGACCCGCTGAAGTCGACACCCTGTTGGGCAACGCCGCCCGCGCGAAAGCCGAACTCGGCTGGGAACCTGAGACCAGCTTTGAAGATATGATCAGCATGATGGTTGATGCCGATCTCGAACGGGTTCGACGCGCTCAGAGAATGCAGAATTCCGCTCGGGGTCATGCTGAAGGAGTCGGAACATGAGAATGAAATGGTATACCGTCACCGTGGCAGTGCTGATCGCGGTACTCGTTGCCGGTGCCGGTGTCAGCCAGGCACAGGTGAAGATTGGAACCGTGGATATTCAACGGATCCGCGATGAATCGCCAAAGTTCGAAGATGCGCTCTCCGACATCGACGATATGGTCGAGGATTTCGAACGTCGCCGCGATCGCCAGGCCGATGAGTTGGACGATTTGTCGGCTGACTTGCAGGACGCCGAACAGCGCGGCTTGCAGGGCGCGGCGGAACGGCTCCGTAATGAACTCCAGGCCAAATCGCAGGAATTCCAACAGTTCATGCAGGAGACATTCGGCCAGGGTGGTATCATTGAATCCAAATCCGAAGAACTGCTGGCGCCGCTCTATGACAAGTTGACCGTCGCCGCCGAGAAAGTCGCCGAAACGATGGAACTGGATCTCATCCTCGATTTGGAGCAGACGAATCCACTGTTCGCCAGTGACGCGTTGGACGTTACCGACGAAGTGCTGAAC
>WJJR01000307.1 GCA_014729565.1 Candidatus Zixiibacteriota bacterium
ACCTCCTGGAATTCTCCGTAAAATCGTCGTCGGTGAATATAATAGATTGCGCGCGTGAGATCACCACCGGCAAGAGCAGTTGAGCGGGTGATGAGTGGATCAAATGAAGATCTCAGGTTCCCTCTCCCCCAAACGGCCTCTTGTTTGGGGGAGACGGCCCGGGTGAGGGAGAAGAGGCGCAATGCACAAGCCAACCTCAATCCTGCCGATCATCTAACAAAGCAGTAGAAATATATCAGCACATCGTACAGGAGGAGGGGGAGCATGAAACGCAGAATGCTTGGCTGGTTGTTAGCGGTATGTGTGTTTATCATGAGCGCCGGGTGCGCCGGAACAGTGTATGTCGACAAGGCCCCGCCGCCGCCGAAGCGGGAAGCCAAACCGGCCCGCCCCGGCCCGAATGCCGTCTGGGTGAGCGGCCACTGGATGTGGAACGGCGGACGGTACGTTTGGAAATCCGGCCACTGGGAACGCAACGCCAAAGGGAAGTCCTGGGTATCAGGTCATTGGGCCAAACGGGGTAAACGGTACGTGTGGGTGAAAGGACACTGGAAGTAGTGATCGTCTCGACAAACACGAGATTCCTGGCGCTGGCGCTGAGCTTGGTTTTAACCTGCCTGCTCGGCGCCAGTATCGTATCGGCACAGACCGTTCATCGGGATTTCACTCCGGTCGACGGACTGCTGCGTATCGGTCCCGAGCCGGAACGGCAAATCCACCTGGTCGACAAGGGACAGACATTTATTCTGCCCCAGCAGCCGCCGGTGCGGGGCGTTATTGTCTTTCTTGATCGCATGCCGCTCGATCCGGCACCGTGGCTGGCCGATAGCACATCGCTGGAAGCCATGGCTCTTGAGAATGGATTGGCTGTTCTCCGCATGACCACCGGCAACCCGCTCGACTTCTTCTTTTCTGATTCGGTTGTTCATGATGTGGCATCTCGGATCGAAACGGTGCTGGCGTCATACCATTTGGGCGACATTCCGCTCTTCCACGTCGGCTTGTCACTTGCCGGAACACGATCATTGAAGCTGACGGAGTACCTCGTCAAACACGACGACGAGTTCAGGTTGCACACGGGCGCTGTCGCAGTAGTCGACGCCCCGTTGGATATGATCCGCTTCTGGCATGCCGAGCAGCGCGCGGCCGACATCGCGTATCATCCGGCTGCTGCCGACGAGGGACGGTGGGTAACATATCTCCTGGAAACCAATCTGGGCGGCACACCCGAGTCTGCACGCGAGCGGTACATCGAATACTCACCCTACACTTATGGCGAACTGGGTGGGGGAAATGCGCGATATCTGAAAGACATTCCGGTCCGCGCCTACCACGAACCCGATGTCAACTGGTGGATCGACAATCGTCGCAAAGACTATAACAGCATGAATTCGATCGATCTGGCAGCGTTGATCAATGACTTGAAGCTGATGGGCAACGAACGCGCCGAATTGATCACGACTCACAATCAACGGAGCGGGTACGACGACGGATCGTCACCACACACGTGGTCGATTGTCGATCAGCAAGAGTTGATCAGGTGGTTTGTAGAACAACTCCCGTAGGGCGGGTGCGCTATCGGTAACGCATCACCCGCCCGCATCCAACGACTCGTCACCGAACCATTCACTGGCGCGCTTGCAAATGTCTGTGTGAGCGACTCGAATAGTCCTTAAGAAACGTGTTTGTGATATCTCAGGTACCGTGCATCCGCCCTACAGATTAAACTCCACACCCACTGTCGGGATCACATCACTGCGCAAGCCGCCGTTGTTGATCGGGAAGATCAGGTTCGCCAACAGCAACACATTCGGCTGCGGTGTGTATTTGATTCCGAACGACGTGTTGATGATGTGATCGGCGCTGTACGACGGAATCGACGTCGACGGGATAACATATGTCGCGGTTCCCGATGAACCGTCGGGACCGATATGGACCGGCTCGGGGAACTGTAACTCCTCGATTTCCGCCCCAACTTCGTAGGCGCCGATCCATTCACCGGCAATCGTCAGTTTGTCGCCAAGCTTCTGATCATAGCCAAACGTCAGCTCGATTTCGTTGCGGTCGAGATCACTGGTGCGGATGTTGTACGCAAGGTTGGCATGCGGATTGAACCCATTGTAAGAGCCCGATACGATCGCACCGAGCTTGATGCTGGCATCACCGGTGCCGAGAAACTTCTCCTCATCGCCGGTCGGCAAGCGGGCTTCGATCAGACCCGCCACATCGGCACTGGTCCCTTGCAGCACATGCGCCTTGGCGCGAACGGCGATGTCGCCCAATCCGGTGGCGGTTTCGTCAACATCCGGCACGGCGATATTGAGTATGGGGTCAGTTTCGGTACCACCGAAGTAGTGATCCGATTCGCCGTTCTTCGAGTATGAATAACTGTTCATTTGCGCCCACGGCGACGCTGACATGGAGACATTAACCACCGGGATGGCAACGCCCACGTCGATGCGATCAGTAATTCCATAGGTTGCGTACGTGGCGAAGACCACGGCATCCAAATCGAGGTTCATGTCCAATTGAATATAGTCGAACTCGAAATCCAGATCACCCAGACCGGGTCCGGCTACGTCCTGGTGGAACATATTGACCGTGATATCTTCCGTATTGACGCCGCGCACACTGGAGAGATTGAGATACGACACATTGGCGCCGATGTTCAGCTTCGACCGGCCGAGCGTTTTGGCGCGTTCCGCAAAGATCGGGCCGGCACTGGTTCGGACCGGCACCGGGACACCGCTGGAAAAATCAAACGTCAGACCGGTTGCGGTGGAACTGATCGGAAAGCTCGACACATTAGTCCCGATGAAATTGCTGAGCGCATCAATCGTCCGTTGGCTCGATGCCACACGCGACGGTAGATAGTGATTGGCATGGTTGCCGGGCGACAACTGGAGTGCGTCTTCCAGCACGTAATCAAAGATGTCATTCAGTCCGTCAGCCGGTCCCTCGGCAAAGGCGGTTGCGGGCACGACAGACAGGACTGCGACAAGTCCAAAACACATACACCACGACACTGAGCATTTTAGGACGTTCATTGCGAATAACCCTCCCGGATGGCCTAACGTTGCGCCACCACTTCGATGATCTCCCACGACGCTCCCGCGTCTCGGAGTTTCATTGTATAGTTGAGACGTTGATTGCGTTGACCGGAGAAATCGAGATACGCCATCGCGACGCGGACCATCGCCTCGGCCGCCACGTCATTG
>WJJR01000308.1 GCA_014729565.1 Candidatus Zixiibacteriota bacterium
CACCGGTTTCGTAGCCCCAGTACTCGCGGCGGACGCGTTCGTGCAACCGCTCGGCGAGCGCTTCGGCAAGACGGTCGGCAATCGCTTTGGCCATGATGGCCATGTAGTCGTTGTGGTCGGCCTGGTAACGTTTGACCAGATCATCCATACCGAAGCCGGCGCTGACGGCGAATAAGCCGATATAGTCGCTGACGTTCGAATCGACCGGTGCGATGTAATCAGCGAGACACTGGCACGCGCGGTTGCGCGCGTTGTCACGCTGCTGGCGCAGAAAGTGGAACGTGGTCAGAACGTCGCTGCGCGAATCGTCGGTGTAGACAATGACATCGTCACCGTCGGCGTTTGCCGGATAGAATCCGAGTGTGGCGCGGGCGGTCAGCAGTTTGTTGTCGACAATCTCCTTGAGCAATTTCGTGGCATCATCGTACAGCTCACGTGCCTGCGCACCGGTGCGTTTGTACTCGAGAATTTGCGGGAAACGGCCGGGGATGTCCCAGACGCTGAAGAACGGTGTCCAGTCGATGTAATCGAGCAGTTCATCGAGCGGATAATGGTCGATGACGTCGATGTCGGGTTTTGCCGGCTTTGGCGGAGTGTATTCGCTCCAATCGATGTCGTGGCGGCGCTGACGGGCTTCGTCCAGCGAGAGGATCTCATCCGCCTGCGTTCGATCGGCGTGCGACTGGCGCAGCTTCTTGTATTGCTCACGCGTCTCCTTGACGAAGTCCTTGGACTGCTCTTCGGTGAGGAGTTTGCGGACGACACCCGCGGCGGTCGATGCATCTTTCACATAGACCGTCGAGCCGAAGTAGTGCGGTTCAATTTTGACTGCGGTATGAATCTTCGATGTGGTCGCGCCACCGATCAACAGAGGAATGTCGAAATCCTGCCGCGACATCTCTTGCGCAATGCGCGACATCTCGTGCAACGACGGTGTAATCAGGCCACTGAGGCCGATGATGTCGACATCCTCCTTGCGCGCCGTTTCGAGGATCGTTTCGGCCGGTACACGTACGCCGAGATCAATGACTTCGTAGTTGTTGCAACCCAGGACAACGCCGACAATGTTTTTGCCGATGTCGTGTACGTCGCCTTTGACAGTCGCCATCAGGATTTTGCCGTGGGATTGATTGTCCTCGCCCGACCCCTCCTGGTTGATATAGGGCAGCAACACGGCGACGGCCTTTTTCATCACGCGGGCTGACTTGATCACCTGCGGCAAAAACATTTTGCCCGAGCCGAACAAGTCGCCGACAATGTTCATGCCGTCCATCAGCGGACCTTCGATGACTTTGAGGCCGCTTTGAATTTTGGCGTAGGCCTCCTCGGTGTCGTCTTCGATATGGTCGACGATTCCTTCGACGAGCGCATGTTCGAGGCGCTTTTCGACCGACCATTCGCGCCAGGCCGTGTCCTTCTGTTTGCTTGCGGTTGCGCCCTTAAACTTGGTGGCTTCGTCGAGCAAGCGCTGGGTGGCATCGTCGCGTCGGTCGAGGATGACATCTTCGACCATCTCACGCAATTCCGGATCGATGTCATCGTACACAGCCAACTGCGCCGGATTGACAATCCCCATCGTCATGCCGGCGTTAATGGCATGGTAGAGAAAGACCGAGTGCATCGCCTGGCGGATCGTCTCGTTGCCACGGAACGAAAACGACAGGTTGCTGACACCGCCCGAAATCAGGCAGCGCGGCATTTCCTCTTTGATGATGCGTGTCGCCTCAATGAAATCGATGGCGTAACGCCGGTGCTCCTCCAGTCCGGTAGCCACCGTGAAGATATTAAGATCGAAGATGATGTCTTCGGGTCGAAAGTCGAGTTCGGTTGTCAGCATCTTATAAACACGCCGGCAGATGTCGACTTTGTGGTCGCAGGTTTCGGCCTGGCCCTTTTCGTCGATAGCCATCACCACGGCGGCGGCGCCGTAATCACGGACCAGCCTCGCCTGCTCAAGAAAGACTTCCGGTCCTTCCTTCAGGCTGATCGAATTGACAACGCCCTTGCCTTGCACGCATTTCAAACCGGCTTCAAGCACCGCCCAGTCGGATGAGTCGACCATCACCGGGACGCGGCTGATTTCCGGTTCCGACGCGATCAAGTTGAGAAACCTGGTCATCGCCACGGGACCGTCGAGCATGGCATCATCCATGTTGACGTCGATGATTTGTGCGCCGTTTTGCACCTGGTGACGCGCAACGTCGAGCGCGGCATCGTAATCATTCTCACGGATCAGACGCGCAAACCGTCGCGATCCGGCAACGTTGGTGCGCTCGCCGACATTGACGAAGAGCGAGTCTTCATCGATCATGAGCGGTTCCAAACCGCTGAGCCGTGTGGCGAGTGGAACGTCAGGCATTTCGCGCGGTTTGATTCCCGCGATCGCTTTGGCGATCGCCCTGGTATGATCGGGGCCCGATCCGCAGCAACTGCCGACGATGTTGACCAGTCCGCTTTCGGCGTATTCGGCCAGGAGTTCGGCCATTTGGTCGGGTGTTTGATCGTATCCGCCAAATTCATTCGGCAAGCCGGCATTCGGGTGAGCAGATACAAACACGTCGGCGATGCGCGACATTTCCTTCACGTACTGCCGCAACGCGTCGCCGCCCAATGCACAGTTGAGTCCGACACATAAAGGATTGGCGTGGCGCACCGAATGCCAGAAGGCTTCGGTCGTTTGCCCGGACAACGTGCGTCCGCTGGCATCGGTAATGGTGCCGGACATCCAGACCGGAAGCTTGCGTCCGAGTTCCTCGAACACGCGATGAATCGCCATGATGGCGGCTTTGGCGTTGAGTGTATCAAAGATTGTTTCGACCAGCAAGATATGCGCACCGCCATTGATCAATCCGCGTGCGGCCTCGGCGTAGGCATCGCGCAATTCGTCGAACGATGTGTTGCGTGCTCCGGGGTCGTTGACGTCGGGGGAAATCGACGCCGTGCGGTTCGTCGGACCCATTACACCGGCAACGAAACGCGGTTTGTCGGGCTGCTTTTCGGTGAATTGATCGGCGGCCTCACGTGCCAATCGCGCGGAGGCTTCGTTCATCTCGTAGGCGTGCTTTTCGAGTTCGTAATCGGCCTGGGCGATCGCGGTGGACGTAAACGTGTTGGTGCTGATGATGTCGGCACCCGCCTCGAGGTAGTCGGTATGCAATTGCGTGACAATCTCGGGCCGCGATAATGAGAGAATATCGTTATTGCCCTCTAACAGGCTGGGATGGTCTTTAAACCGCTCACCCTTGAAATCATCTTCGGTCAGTTCATGGGCTTGCAGCGCCGTTCCGGTAGCGCCGTCAAGGATGAGAATGCGTCGTGTCAGGATGTCAGTTAAAGTCTTGAATACGTCACTCGCCATTGCGTGTCCTATCTCCAATTGTTGCCGGGGATTACGTACAAATAAATACAACGGATATGGCGGTCGCTTTGATTGGTTTTATCGGGGGGGTTCCCCTAATTATACCAACAGCCCGTCACCAAAGGTGATGACGGGCTGTGAGTTAGACAAAAAGCACGTGTTCAACAGTATTGAACAACCGGCCTGTTACGCTTTGTTTAAACGCTCCCGCAGGGCCTTCAGTTGGTTCCGCAATTCATCGGGCAGGCGGTCGCCGAACTGTTGTTGATGCTCTTCGATCATCTCGGCTTCTTTGAGCCAGCCCTCTTTGTCGACCTTGAGGAGATCTGCCATGGTCTCAACCGAGACGTCGTCTTCGATCCCCTTCAGCTCAATGGCGTTCGGGGACGGCAGGATGCCGACGGGTGATTCGACCGATTCGCCCTCGTCGTCGCAGCGCTCAAAGACCCACTTGAGGACGCGTGAGTTTTCGCCAAAGCCCGGCCAGATGAACTTGCCGTTGTCATCGGTACGGAACCAGTTCACGCTGAAGATCTTCGGCAGCTTGTCCTTGTCGCCCTGCTGACCGAGCTTGATCCAGTGTTTGAAGTAGTCGCCCATGTGATAACCGCAGAACGGCTTCATGGCGAACGGGTCGCGACGGACGGTGCCGGCCTTCAGGTCGAGCGCGGCCGCGGTTACCTCGGAGCCCATACTGGAGCCGATGAAGACACCGTGGTTCCAGTCGAAGGCCTCGTAGACGAGGGGAACGGTGCTCGGGCGACGTCCGCCAAAGAGGAAGGCGCTGATCGGCACGCCGTTGGGATCTTCCCACTCGGATGCAATCACGGGGCAGTTTGACGCCTTGGCCGTGAAGCGGGAATTCGGATGGGCCGCCGGCTCTGTGGCCGAGTCGGCTGTCCATTCGCGATTCTTCCAGTCGATCAGCTTGCCCGGCGCCGGGTAGCCGATGCCTTCCCACCAGATGTCGTTGTCCTCGGTGAGGGCCACGTTGGTGAAGATGGTATCCTTTTCGACCGACTTCATCGCGTTCGGATTCGACTTCATCGACGTCCCGGGCGCTACGCCGAAGAAGCCGGCTTCGGGATTGATGGCGTAAAGGCGTCCATCCTTGCCGAAACGCATCCAGGCGATATCATCACCAACCGTCTCGACTTTCCAACCGGGAATGGTCGGGATCAACATCGAGAGATTGGTCTTGCCGCAGGCCGACGGGAACGCACCGGTGATGTATTTCACCTTACCTTGCGGGTTGGTCAGCTTGAGAATGAGCATGTGCTCGGCGAGCCATCCTTCGTCGCGCGCCTGC
>WJJR01000309.1 GCA_014729565.1 Candidatus Zixiibacteriota bacterium
GCAAACTGTGGAACCACCACGAATAGCAGGTTGACAGGACCTTGCCGAAAATGGACAACAGATAGATCGTCGAAGCAAATGAAGGAGCCCCAAACAAAAACACGTTGACACACATCATAGCAGGGTGGGTGGGTGCTCCGCACCCACCATCTTTACGGAGGGCTGCAATTTGACCAAACCGCGAAGAGTGTGGTCATCCCCGTCCGCCGCGGCAGAGGAGTCGTCCTGAACCGGATGGGGTGAAAGACACTGGATCCCCGCTTGCGCACTTCGCGCTCGCGAAGTGCTTGCGGGGATGATAGTCGGTTGAAAAAGACTCAACTGATCCACCGATCTCCTGCTCAAATGCTCTAAATCCGCTTGACTGAGTTAAAGCAGAACATTAAATCTCCCTATACAGAGCTTCACGTTGCGGCCTGATTTGCCGTTGAACCTCAACCCGCTGTAGGTTCAGAAACGAAAATGGAATCATCCGAACTTGATCGATTAGGTAGTTCCGTAGAGAAGCTCGTGGGTCGGCTCAACCAGGCCGAGGAGGAGCGCAATCGGCTCCGCCACGAGACGCAGGAACTCAAGAATCGTCTCGAACAGCAGGCCCAGGAAACCAACCGCATCGCCGATCTGACCCAGCAGCAGGCCGCATCGAACGAGCAATTGCAGGAGGCCAAGGCCCGTCTGGTGGCCGTGGCCAAGCGCCTCCAAGAGATCGAAAATCTCATCTAAGTCTCAGTCCACTCATTGCTTCACCAGCGTACCTTGATGTTCAGGGTGATTGTTTTTCTCTGTCTATCTCAGGTTTCATGAGATAGGCCGTCGATCCGGATCGATTGAGCGACAATTCGTCCTTGACAATCGCGTTGGGTGAGAGGATTCTTCTCCCAGGGTGTTGTATTTCCATATAGATTGCGGTACGAAAACGGCACTGTTGTCCATAACGAGGATTGGTTGAGATAAGATTCGTGGAAACGCAGGAAAAGTCATTGCGCGTCAGCATCTTCGGTGAAGAGTATCCACTGCGGGGCGGGGAAGGGACCGACCCGGAGTATATGTATAAAGTGGCCGACTACGTCGACCGGTCGATGCGGAAAATCGCCGACCGATCGCCCAACCTGTCGACCACCAAGATCGCCATTCTGGCAGCACTGAATATCACCGACGAATTGTTCGCGCACCGGCGTGATTCGGAGCGGAAATTATCGGAAGTCGAGAGCAGGGCGCACGGCATCTTAGAATGGCTGGAGCAGCGCCTCACGCTCGATCCATCCTCGGACACATAGCACACACCCTCGTTTTCGTCACCGCGCAACGGAAGATGCCTGGTGAGACGGCTACGCTTTGGCGTGACCGTTTACTCACCCCATGGAGAATCAGATGGCTGAACTGCCGACATGGTTGGTGATTGCCGCCTTCGTCGTCGATGCCCTGATCTTCGCGTTGGCCGGCTGGCTGCTGGCACGGAAGATCGGGCGCGACAAGATTTCTCGTGCCGACGAGGCCGCAACTCAGATTATCCGCGAGGCCGAAAAGGAAGCGGAGATCAAAAAGAAAGAAGCCCTGCTCGAGGCGAAAGACGAGTGGTACAAGCAAAAGGTCAACTTCGAACGCGAACTCCAGGTCAAACGATCCGAACTCCAGAAAGAAGAAAAGTCCCTCTCCGAACGCGACGATGAACTCAATCGCCGCGTGGACATGGTCCAGACCAAGGAAAAGGAAATCCAGAACCGCGAGAAGGCGCTCACAGTCAAAGAGCGTGCCCTGCGGGGACGGGAGGGCGAGCTGGACCGCCTGATCTCCGATCAGAACCGTCAGCTCGAACGCATCGCCGGGATGAGCACCGAAGAGGCCAAGCGCCAGTTGATGGACAACCTCGAAGCCCAGGTACGAAGAGAGGCGGCGGCTCGCGCCAAAGAGATCCTCGATGATGCCGAGCGGAACGCCGAGAAAGAGGCCCGCGAAATCATCACCCGCGCCGTCCACCGTGTCGCCGCGGAGCACACGGTCGAGACCACCGTCGCGGTGGTAAGCCTGCCATCAGACGACATGAAGGGCCGCATTATCGGACGCGAAGGACGCAACATCCGCTCATTTGAAACCGCTACCGGTGTCGATGTCGTAGTCGATGACACACCCGAAGCGGTGATCCTGTCGGCCTTCGATCCGGTGCGCCGTGAGATTGCTCGTATGGCGCTCGAGAAACTGGTCGCCGACGGACGCATTCACCCGGCGCGCATCGAAGAAGTCGTCGACAAAGCCGAGAAGGAAATGGAGATCATTCTCCGCGATGCCGGCGAGCAGGCCTGTTTCGACGTCGGCATTCACAACCTGCATCGCGACATTGTTTGGCTGCTCGGTAAGCTGCATTTCCGGACATCGTACGGTCAGAATGTGCTTGCGCACATCGTCGAGGTGGCGCAACTCTGCGGCATCATGGCGTCGGAACTGGGGCTCGACACTGCACTCGCCAAACGCTGTGGTTTGCTCCACGATATTGGCAAGGCCATCGACCGCGATACCGAAGGAACACACATCGAAATCGGCGTGAATTTCCTGAAGAAGTACAATGAGAACGCGATCGTGCTCAACGCCGTCGAAGCGCACCACGGCGACGTACCGCCCGAATCGCCGTACCCGATTCTCGTGATGGCAGCCGATGGGGTCTCCGGCGCACGTCCGGGAGCACGGCGTGAGCCGCTCGAAGGATATGTCAAACGTCTCGAAAAGCTCGAAGAGATCGCCGATGGATTTGCCGGTGTGGCGAAGGCGTATGCCATTCAGGCGGGGCGGGAGATTCGGGTCATCGTTGAAAACGAAAACGTCGATGATGCCGGAGCGACCCTCCTGGCTAATGATATCGCCAACAAGATTCAGGCCGATCTCGAATATCCGGGACAGATCAAAGTCACCGTCATTCGTGAAACCCGGGCCATCGAGTACGCCAAGTGATGTTTACCCCGACGTTCAGGCAGCCGTTCGACCACGGCTCATATTCTATTGATAATCAACGGCATGGAGGTGTCGGTTGAGGATTATGTTTATCGCCGACATCACCGGCCGCCCCGGCCGTTGGATTGTCTCGCAGCTCCTTTGGGGCTTCAAGCGCAAACACGAAATCGATTTCGTGATTGCCAATGTCGAAAATGCCGCCGGCGGTTACGGCGTGACCAGGGAGATCAGCCAGAAGCTGTTCACCTACGGTGTCGACGTCCAGACGTCCGGCAATCACATCTGGGACCGTAAGGAATCCCACGATCTTCTCGATAGTGAAGAGTATCTCCTGCGTCCGGCGAATTATCCGCCGGGGGTCCCGGGACGGGGTTCGGTCATTCGCAAAAGTGAGAAGGGCATTCCGGTGGGTGTGCTGAACATTCAGGGACGTGTCTACATGAAGGAGATCGACTGCCCGTTTCGGGTCGCCGAGCGTGAGATCGGACGGTTGCGCCAGGAGGCCGCGATCATTTTCGTCGATTTCCACGCCGAGGCGACATCGGAGAAGCAGGCGATGGGATACTACCTGGATGGACGCGCGAGCGCCCTGATCGGTACCCACACACATGTGCAGACCGCCGACGAGCGCATCTATCCGAAAGGTCTCGCGTATCTCACCGATGCCGGCATGACCGGCCCGCATGATTCGGTGTTATGGGTGCGTCCGCAGGACGCGTTACGCCGCTTCCTTACCGGCCTGCCGCATCGGTTCCAAATGGCCGAGGGCGATGTGAGAATGTCGGGCGTTGTTGTCGATATCGACGAGTCCACTGGCAAGGCAACGCACATTGAGCGGTACAAACTCAGCTACGACGGTTCTGTGACGGTCCGCGACTATTTCGGCCTCCCGCCGCGCGAAGTCAACGAAGACGAACCGAGGCAAGTCCAGCGCGATGAGGTGTGACGAACCTAAGCAGGCAAGATGCCATCCCGAGTCCGCCTGAGGCAGACGCGGAATGACAAGACAACTGGGTGACACGGGCCTTCAGGCCCGCGAACGGGCACCCACCGCAACCATTTCAATCAGACGAACCCATGACCACCACCACCGCCCAGCTCATCGATGGCAAAGCCATTGCCAAAGAAGTCCGCAGCGAACTAAGAGCCCGAGTCGAAACACTGCGCGCCAACGGTGTCACACCCCGTCTGGCAGCCGTGCTGGTCGGCGATGATCCGGCATCACAGGTCTATGTCGGCACCAAGGAGCGCACCGCCAAAAAGATGGGGATCGACTCCGAGGTGATCCGCAAACCGGCCACCACTACCGATGCTGAGTTGCGGGACCTGATTGCCGAACTCAACGCCCGTCGCGATCTCCACGGGTACATCATCCAATCGCCATTGCCGACGGGTCTCGATGAAGCTGCAATGGTCGAATTGATCGACCCGGCGAAGGACATCGACGGTTTCCATCCGGTGAATATGGGTGCGTTGACATTAGGTTATCCGCGCATGCAACCGTGCACACCCGCGGGCATTGTCGAGCTGCTCGTGCGCTCGAATGTCGATACGAGCGGCGCAGAGATCGTTGTGCTGGGCCGTGGCAACATCGTTGGCCGACCGATTTCGATTTTGCTGTCGTTGAAGGGTAAGCACGGCGACGGTACCGTCACCGTTTGCCACAGCCGCACCCGCAACATTGAAGCGCACTGCAAGCGCGCCGATATCCTGATCCTTGCCATGGGCCGTCCGGAAATGATCACCGGCGACATGGTCAAACCCGGCGCCACCGTCATCGACGTCGGCGTTAATCGCGTCGACGATCCCTCCACCGAAAAAGGCTACCGCTTAGTCGGCGACGCGCACTTCGACAGTGTCGCTCAAGTCGCCGGTGCGATCACGCCCGTCCCCGGCGGTGTCGGCCCCATGACCGTCGCCATGCTAATGGCCAACACGGTGACCGCAGCCGAGCGGGCAGAATAGCCCGCATCAGTCGCAAATAAGCCGTAGGCGTGGCACAACGTAGCACCGGGCGTAACCGCAATTGACCCCTGGCTCGGTATCAGCAAAGTGATTGTCTTCCCCATCCACGGCGGATTATTCAATTTTCAATGTTGTGAAGTATTTGATGGTGAGAGGTGACCTGTTGTGCGACGCCCGCAATACCGTAGCAGTGCCCTAGAGTCCGCACGAGACTTACGATGCTCGGTGACGCCTTTGGAGCGAACCGGTCAGTCGCCAGGGGTCATTGTTCATTACCGCCGATGATCCGTTGTCGTATGGCGAGTTGAAGGCCCGTCTCTCGAGCGGTGTAAAGAAGAGAACAAAGAGTACGGCCTGGTTTTTGAAGAGATGGTCTCTGGCGAGACGAATACATCCTCGTATGGTGTGCAAATCCTGCGGGTCCGTCCGCGCGTGGTGAAGAAGGTGTATGTCGAGGATGGTCGCGAAGAGCTGGTGCGTGGTGTGGAACTGATCGGCACGCCGCTGGTGCTCCTGGAAAACATCGAAGCGGCTGCCGACGACATGGGCGTCTTATTGTTGGAGCCTGTCGATTGCCGTCGGTTTTCGTTATTATTCTGAGAGTGCTGCACTTTTATTCCAATTCTCCCAATGCAAAAACGCGCTGTTGCTGTATTTTATGACAGAGGTACCGATGGAATGATCGCGGACCGATGGGCTCATCAAGGGAGGTTTATCGTGAACGCCCGCTACTGGACA
>WJJR01000310.1 GCA_014729565.1 Candidatus Zixiibacteriota bacterium
CCTTTGTGTTTTTGAACACACTCGATTCGCGTCTGCCCCCGGGCGCTGATGGCGATACCGCCTCGATGGAGATTATCGTGACGCTACCCGATTCGGGTGGAGCGTTCGAGATCGATACCACCTGCGCCGATCCGGGGCACTACTTCGTCTTCTACGAGGGAACTCAGTTTGCGAAATTGTACCCCACGTTCGAACGCGGGGTGGTCACAGTCGGCGCGTGCGCGTGCCCTCACCAGGGCGATATGGACACGAGCGGGTTCTTAGATGCGGTTGATCTCAATGCGATCTTGCAGGTGGTCTTCTTCAACGCCTCAGACATCCAAGATGCCCAATGTCCGGTGACTCGATCCGACATCAACGCGGACGGAGTCCCTGACGCGCAGGATGTCAACGACTTGATCGAGCACTTGTTCTTTTCGGGACCGCCGCCGGTGGATCCGTGTTCCTAATGCATCAATTGCCGTGAAGGACACTTAGCGGGGAACCGGGTGGAGCTCCCCGCTTGCGCTATCTGTTTATCAGTCCTTCTACCACACTCCTATGATCGCCCCCATCATCATGAAGCCGATCAATGAGTAGAAGAAGTTGATGCCAAAGAGCAGCAATGGCCGTCCTTCCATCTGATCATTGATGAACGCGCTGGCGCCGACGAAACAGACGGCCGCGAGCGCACCGGTGATAATACCGGTGGCAACGGTATCGCCGTTCGACCAGTCGAGCACGCGGGCGAGGCCATAGGCGATCACCAGCGAGCCAATGAACGCCCACACCAATTTCATCGGGTTGAATTCGGCATTGACCTGCTCCTTGGTCTTGCCGATGGCGCGCATCCAGGCATTGCCGAACACCGGTCCGGCATACCAGATGGCGCCCAAAATGAAGTACGCCACGCCGGCCACCAGGACCGCCCAATAGTTCATGCCAGCCGTTTCCATCATCACCACCTCCTGTATGGAGTGAACGTACGCTAACGCGGCGAATGAAATGGGATGAGCCAAGTCCGGCAAGCCCCAAATTGGCGCCGGATGGATATTTGGGAGAGTCGACGATAGTGTGGGAAGGAACGCTACAGAACCTTGGGCCAATCCCATACTTTTGGCCGTCTCGCTGCTCAAACGGGGTGGTTCGGAATTGAACAGACACCCGTATCCCCTTCCACAATCGATAGCGGCTCAGCCACTTGGAACTGGTGTTCAACCGGGAATCAGACTGGGCAAAGATCTTGCAGAGAGTCCGGCAGGCCAATGGACCGGAGGCCCTGAAGAGAGCGAATCGAGAACGGCGATACCAGGAGGAACCTGATGAGACACTCGGACTGGACACTACGAAGAGCGCTGAAGCTGGGATCGGCGATCACCTTGATGATCTTCGCCAGCTTGCTGCTGGTGACAGGTTGCGGTAATTCGCCAGTTGCTCCAACCTCAACGATCCTCGACGATACGGACGATTCGAAGGACGATCTTACGATAGGTGATGCGCAGAGAGCCGTCGAATTTGCCGACTCGCTGATAAGCCCCGATGGCAGTTGGGCCGCCGGTTCTGATTTGGAGTACCTGAAGGATTCGCCCAATTTCGTCGACGAGGAAGCCAACAAAGAAGAAATCGGTATCCTCGGTGGTGCGATCAAACTTCAGCTCGACAACGAGGAGCTGTACTTCGTCGTCCCAAAGGGCGCACTCGATCAACGGGTCGAAATTGAGATCCAGGGATACAAGTTGCGCACCGACGATGGACGGGATGTCTACCTCTACGAATGCAGCCCCAGCGGCCTCAGGTTCAGCCTGCCGATGAAAGTCGACCATCCCGTCTCCCAAAACGACGGCTCGCCGTCCGTGATATTCTACAAAGGTGACGACCTCTTCGACGGCTGGCAGCTTGAACAGGTATCCCCGGTTCTCAACGGTTCGGCGACCTTCCTGATCTGGCACTTCTCGAAGTACGGCATCAGTTAAACAACCGGTATCCAACGTTCACCTCCCTTCGCGCCGCCCCGGAGATACCTGCCGGGGCGGTTCTTCGTTAAAGCTCGACTGAGCGGGAACAATCGCCCTCACGAGGCGGTTGGCGGATAACATAAAATTGACTTGTTGAACGACAGCACCTAACCGGGAGATGAACATGATCACCATCAGACAATCCGATGACCGGGGTCACGTTAACCACGGTTGGCTGGACACGTATCACACCTTTTCCTTCGACCGCTATTACGATCCGAAGCAAATGGGATTTCGTGATCTGCGTGTCATCAACGAGGACCGTGTCGCGCCGGGCATGGGCTTTGGACGTCATCCCCACCACGACATGGAGATCATCACCTATGTTCTCTCCGGCGAATTGGAACACCAGGACAGCATGGGGCATCGGTCGACCATCACACCGGGTGAAGTCCAGCGGATGACCGCCGGGTCGGGGATCGAGCACAGCGAGAAGAACGCGTCCGATACCAGCGAAGTGCATCTGCTGCAAATCTGGATTCTGCCCCGTGAGCGCGGCCTGGAGCCGAACTACGGCCAGACCTACGTTCCGGTCGAGGAACGCCAGGGCCAGTTGCGCTTGATCGCCGGCCCCGATCCGCAGTTGGGTGATATGCAGATTCAGCAGGATGTGTCGCTCTATGCGACCGTGCTCGACACCGGACAGTCCGTGACGCATCATCTGCAACCGAACCGCCATGCGTGGATTCAGGTAGCACGTGGCACGATCACAGTCAACGGCACCGAACTCAGCGCCGGTGACGGTGCTGCGGTCAGTGACGAGACACAGTTAGTACTGCATGCTCGGGACAGCGCGGAAGTGCTGCTTTTTGATCTGAACTAGCCGGTGAGGATCTGGAGAGTCCCAGTGGTGCAGACATTGCGTGGTTGTCTCGTAAACTGCGCGTGAGAGCGCACACATAGGTGCGCTGCTACATTCTGTAAAAGTAGACCTGTGTGCCCGCCCTACACTTGGACGGATTAGACGTTGATCGAGACAGTATCACCTACGCCCGGGGCCGTTTTGCGATGCCTGTGATTAATGAGATCACGAAGACGACCAGGAAAACGAAGAACAGGATTTTGGCAATATCCGCCGCCGCACCGGCAATTCCACCAAAGCCGAAGACGGCGGCGACGATTGCCACGATGAAAAAGATCAATGCCCATCGGAGCATACACGGGTCCCTTTCTATTGAGTACTCATTCGGGCCGACAATGAGTTGACTATCCGATGTCGTCCATGGCCTTGTTCACGCGGTTCGTCAAGTCGTCCATGCTCTGCTTGAATGATTCCCATTGCTCCCCGCTTGTTTGCTCCAGCTCATCGAGCTTGGCCGAGGTCGCATCCTTCAGTGTCCTGAGCTTCTCCAGCGTCGCATCGCCGACGTCACTTGTCTCTGCCGTTGTGTCCTGCAGTGACGCTTCGATTTCATCAATCTGCTGATCGAGTGAATCCATGGCCGCGCTGAGTGTCTGCTTCGCGTCCCGGCGGGCCTGTTCGAATTCGCTCGACTCTCCTTTGGGCTCGTCCTGCGAACACCCCAGCACTAGACAACTGACCAACAGCACGGACAACAACACTCGGACGGAAGGGTGGTGATTCCGAGAACAAATCATAAACGGAGGCCTCCTTGTGACAGTTCATCAGACGGACAATCCAATGTGCCGCTACTTCGTCGCTTCGTCCAGTTCCTTTTTGAACTGATTGTACGCGTCCTCCACACCGGCTTTCATCTCCTGCCATTTCTCTTCCGATGCGTTCACCAGTTCCTTGAGTTGTGCACGCACCGCGCCGGCTTTTGCTTCCATTTCGTTGGCGCGCTTGCTGAACTCGGCTTGAGCGTCGGCCGACGCTGAGCGGGCCTTCGAACGCAGCAATTCGATTTTGGCATCGAGCTCATCGATCTGCGCCCGCATTTTTTCTTCGTAGGCTTTCTGTGTATCGGTCATGGTCCATCCTCCTTGTCCCATTGGTTTCTCAGTTCAGTGAAATGACGTCACGGAATGTTGAACAGAATGCCGCCGTGAACACTGAAGTAATTGGCGTTGTCGAAGTCGAACTCCGACACATCTTCGGTCACGTCGTAGTCGATGAAATGATAGCGCAGATCACCGACCAACTCGAACTGCGGTGTCAGCGGTAACTCAACGCCGGCACCGAGTTGATATCCAATCTCTGATTCGGTCGTGTTCTCGATCAGCGGATCATTGTAGTCAAAGGTCGTATTGTACCACCCCAGGCCCGCTCCGGCGAACACGATCGGCAGCGGACGCACCAATACACTGACCGTCACCGGCCAGGTGCGAATATCCACAGGGCCCACGTCATCGCTCTTGTAGTCGATGGTACCCTCAACACCGAATACACCATCGCCCATGCGAAGGAAGAGTCCCGGCATCCCGCGTGTATTGTCCGTGCCATCATCCTGTACAACGGCCACACGGGCGCCGACACCAAAACCTTCCGCATTAGCAGTAGCCGAAACGGTGGCCACCAAGAACACAACAGTGCATGCTGCGAATACTCGACTCATAATCCCTCCTTCTGCCGGGATGTGATGATCGACACGGTTATGCCACGACCACCCCGGCCCACTGTTGTCGACTATACGGGCGGTGTGCACCGCACAATAGCCATCGGCACAGCTATTAGGATTTTCCCTTACACTCAGAACATGAGCAACTGCTCACGCCGTTCGTGTTACTGTCCTTGGCAGGAGCAGCTTAGTGATGTTGAGACGACTTATCGCGCTGAAGATCCCAAGTAGGAACGAAGACTGTTGATCGCGCGCTTCTCGGCAAGCGCCACCGAGTGGAGAGCATCAACAACACCGCGCAGATCGTCGGAATGAGACGGAACCTGCCGGGACGAGAAGAACTGCGAAACACCAGCGAGCAATTCGGTAACCCGGGAATACTGTTGAGCGGGTCCAATCAGGGATGGATTATCGACGGCAAGCCGGGTGAGATATTCACGCGCATAACTGCGCGCACTCCAATAATGATCGGCGTAATAACCGGCAAATACCGGAATGTCGTTGCTGATCCGTTCGGATCGTCCGGCGTCCATGATGAGCGCCCACCGTTCGCACATCGTCGCCCAGAGATCATACGCCGGCAGACCGTCCTGGTACTCCGGGCGATCCAAATGCTCTTTCTGGTCGGCGTGTGCGACCGCAGCACGCAAGGCCCGTCGCGTCGCATCGTTGGGCGACCGTTCGTTCGGTTCACCGGGAATAATGACGGACAGGAGATTGACGCCATTGCGACCGAGCCGCTCGAACGGCAGTTCGCGCTGTTCACCGTTATGATCCAACGCGTAAAACGATTGATCGGAATCGGAGTAACCAACCAGGACACCCCACTCGGTGTCGTGCACGTCCCAGCACACTACCGGAGTCCCGACATTCAATGAGTGAATGATCGCCTGGTGCGCGTTGCGTCGATCGTCAGAGTCCGCATCGCCGTCATGCGAGTAGGAAGCCCAGTGTTGGCAGTGCCGGCCGTACTGCTCAACGGCCTCCGGACACAACGTCCCCCAGTCAAAGACGCTCATGGCACTGGGACAGAAGATCTGGTTAATCCAAATGCGAAAGGCGAACGCGCTGGCGCCCATCAGGCGAACGGGGTCGAAATCGTCGGAGAAGTAGTCCAGCACGGTCGCCAGGCTGGCCATGTACGAATGACGAATCCCGATTTCGCCACGCGACAGCGCCCCCTCGTCACGATACCATCCCACTTGTGATAATACTGTCGACTCCACGACCCGGTCCTCCGAACGCACAATCCCTGACGACTCGGTTTAAGATACATTCAACTCGCCACTCTGACAAGATGCACAGTGCCACTCGCTATCGAATTCATCACGTTTTGAGAATCCGCTTCGCGACACGAAACGGGACGACTATCCCATTGTGAAAGATGTCGCCGTTATGGAATTGTTAAGAAAGGAGTGTCATCGCTGGATTTGGGCTGGGGATCACCGATCGGTTTGGCCGCGTCTTTCGCCGGCATCGGCATACTGATGATGGGACTCAACTCCGGACGTGACCGATTGTCGCGTTCCGATCATTGACCAGGGAGCATGAAACACGCGCTCGTGTCGTGATCAACTCTCCTCATAGAGCGCCGCGACCGCACCGGCCGGATCCTGAATCACGCAATACCGCGCGCCCGGTCCCATTCCCTTGGGGCCGATCAGGACGGTTCCGCCCAGTTCGGTGCACTGGGCAATACTGTCATCGAGGTTTGCCACCACGATGTAGATCAGCCATTGCGATGGAATGCCGGCGTTGATGCCCTTCTTGTGGCCCACGCCGGCTGTCGGGGTGCCGTCATCGGGACGGTTCATTGCGTAGTCGCTGTAATCGCCCATCGATACGTCGGAATGCGTCCATCCGGCAACACGTTTGTAGAAGTCGCGGATGCCGTCTGCATCATCGACCGTCAAGTCGACCCAGCCGATCGAACCGATTGCTTGCTTGTTAGTGGCCATACGGATCACTCCGGATGTGAAATGAGATCGGCGGATGCGTGTCTACAAAGCCGACATAACGAATTGTCGAATGCCAAGGAACTCAACGGCGGAGACAATGACAACAAGGATCAGCAGAATCCGCACAAAACCGGCGCCGCGTTTCACCGCCATCCGTGTCGCAACGAACGCACCCAGCATATTGCCAATGGCCAGCACCAATCCGACTGTCCAGTTCACCTGATCGTTGAACAGAAACACCGCGAGTGCAAACGGTGTGAAGACGAGGACGATCAGCAGTTTGACCGCGTTGGCACGAACGACATCGTATCCCGCACTGAGCACCAATCCGGCCAGCAGGAAGATTCCGACGCCCGCCTGAATGAAGCCCCCGTAAATGCCAATCAAAAAGAAC
>WJJR01000311.1 GCA_014729565.1 Candidatus Zixiibacteriota bacterium
CGGCTGCACTGTGCGGGCGAGGCGCCCGCACTACATGGATCATTGAACAGCGACCCAGGGAGCCTCATGACCACTGACACCCACACCGAAACGCGCAACACCCCGCTCACCCAAAAACACATCGCCCTCGGCGCCAAGATGGTTCCGTTTGCCGGGTACAAGATGCCGATTCAGTATGCCGGCATTATGGCCGAGCATAAAGCGGTGCGCGAGTCGGTCGGGTTGTTTGATTTGTCACACATGGGAGAATTTGAAGTCGCCGGGCCGGGGATGCTCGAGTTTCTCGAAACAATGACCACCAATGATGTCGGGGCGCTGTATCCATTTCAGGCGCAGTACTCGCTCATGCTCAACGATGACGGCGGCATTGTCGACGATCTGCTCGTGTATCATCTCCCCGGACGCGCGATGCTGGTCGTCAATGCGGCAAATATCGAAAAAGACTTTGACTGGCTGCAGAGCCATTGCCCCGATACGGTCAAGCTGACGAACAAATCGTATGACACCGCGCTCGTCGCAATACAGGGTCCGAAGTCGGTCGAGGTGATGAAGGAGATCGTCGATTTCAATCCCGATGATTTGAAGTACTACCATGCTGCCGAGGGCTCGGTCGACGGCAAGACGATTGTCTTTTCGCGCACGGGATACACCGGCGAAGACGGTTTTGAGATTTACATGCCGAATGAACTGGCCGAAGGGTGTTGGGATGCGGCGATGCAGATCGGCGCGCAATTCGACATCAAGCCGGTCGGCCTTGGTGCGCGCGACACGTTGCGCATGGAAATGAAGTTCGCTCTCTACGGTAACGACATCGATGATACCACCAACCCGATTGAAGCCGGCTTGGGCTGGGTGGTCAAACCCGACAAGGCGATCACGTTTATTGGACGCGACAAAGTCGTTGAGGTGAAAGAAAACAAACCGCAACGCAAGTTAACCGCCTTCACGATCGATGATCGTGGCATTCCCCGCCAGGGATGTGACATTTGTGTCGGTGATGAGACTGTCGGAACGGTAACATCGGGGACACAGTCACCGTCGCTCGGTAAAGGCATCGGACTTGGGTACGTCCATGTCCCGCACAACAAGATCGGCACCAGTATCGAAATCGACGTGCGCGGACGCCGTCTCGCTGCCACCATCATCAAACCGCCCTTCATGAAGAACACCAGCCACAAGTAGGTCATCGTGCTCGTCGGCGTCAGTCTCGGTCCATCGTTACTCAAAGAGGAACTCGCGCGTTTTGGCGATGCGTTGATCACTTATGTGATGGTCGACATTCTGCGCGCGTCGACATCGATCACGACCGCCATCGCCAACGGCGCCGCATCGGTGGCCCCGTATCCGACAGTGGAAGAAGCCCGTGCAGCGAAGGAGGCGGCGGGTGATGATGCGTTGCTCTGTGGCGAGCGGGGCGGACGGAAACTCGAGGGATTCGATCTGGGCAATTCGCCGACCGAATACACACCCGAGACGGTTACCGGCAAACATCTGGTGTTCGCATCGACCAATGGTTCGGTCGCGCTGTCTCAGGCGCCGCCGCAATCGGAGGTGCTGGTGGGCGGGTTTGTCAATCTGTCCCAAGTGGCCGAACGTGTGGCCAAGCTCGATCGCACCACCATTATCGCCTGTGCCGGCAAACTGGGACGAGTTGCGCTTGAGGACATGGTCGGCGCGGGCGCGATCTTTGCCAGGCTGTGGGAGTTGGTGCCCGATTTGCAGCCGGTGGGCGACAGCGCCCAGGCCGCCCAGCTCGCCTGGGACCGTTATAAGTCCGACCCGGCGATGGCCTTGTGGCAGTCGGAGCACGGGCGTTACCTGATCGAGGTCGGCTTCGGCTCCGATCTGTCGCTCTGCGCCGATGTCGATTCGGTCCCCGCTTTAGCCCGAGGGCAGGGTGGCGTGCTGGTCAGCGATGATCACATCACCAATCCCTGATTCGATCCGTACAACCCAGGGACCATTAACGGTTGCTCCAGCGGCAGCCGATTGATTACTTTCGAGTCCCCCTCAGAGCCCAGCCGGCGGCGACCAGCCGCACATTCTGAGGCGCGGATCAGGAGAGGTGGCCGAGTGGCTGAAGGCAGCTGCCTGCTAAGCAGTTAACGGGGAAACCCGTTCGAGGGTTCGAATCCCTCCCTCTCCGTTTACCCTGAGCGAGATTCCGCGAAGCGGAATCGAGTCGAAGGGTTTGGCCATGACCGAACACAAAAAACAGTGGTACGTCTACATCGTTCGATGTCGAGACGGGTCTTTGTATACCGGCATTACAGACAACCTCGAGAAGCGACTTGAAACACACAATCGTGGTAAAGGTGCGAAGTTCACAGCGAGGCGGCGTCCCGTGGTCTTAGTATACACGGAGAAACAACCCGACCAGGGCACTGCCCGAAGCCGTGAGATGCAGATTAAGAAGTGGAGGAGGGATAAGAAGGTAAACCTCGTCGAGGGTTTCCCTCGGCTGCGCTCGGGATGAACGAATCCCTCCCTCTCCGGAAAATGGGTCACCTGTGGCTTCGGAATCGAAATCGTGGTTTGTATACGTGGTCCGGTGCCGGGATGGATCTTTCTACACCGGCATGACCAATGACCTCGACAAGCGAATAGCAAGGCACAATGACGGCAAAGGAGGTAGGTATACAGCCTCGCGGCGACCGGTTGCCTTGTTCTTCCATGAGCCACATCCAGATCGAAGTTCTGCACTGCGGCGGGAAATGGAGATCAAGAAACTGACACGGCAGCAGAAAAACGATCTATCGGTGCCACACAGCTCTGTTCACGGCGAGCGGTGTCGAGCCGCTGTGCGAACTTTTCAGTTAGGCTGACTGGTTCGAAGATGATTGTATCGCGACGTGGAGGCTTCCCACAGTAGAACTGTGGGGCACCTGGCGAGATCGGCTAAGAGCCGGACCTACGCGACAAACCGATGGGTTTTTCAACACGCCCCAAGGTCAGTGGCACCCGCACTTGGAACTCGGGACCCAGCATCCGGCGTGCGCGTGTTCTACCAGGAGCATTTGAATGTGGGTCAATGGCGAGCGGGTTTGAATCACGGGTGGCCAGAGACTCTCGTAACATGTGACCTGTCAATGGAGTACGCCGACAGCGGGAACGGCTTTATCGCCGCTTTGCGGCGCAGCGATCGGAGCTCGCTGCCACCCACTGCAGATCATTTACCTGATCCCCGGCTCTGTCGTAACCCGATTGCTGAAATCGGAAAATGCATTACATTATGGAACTGGGGCTGTTTGCCTCGTGTTTGTCTTTTACTTGTCTGTTGCTGAGGAGCACTCTCGGCTCCGCGCACGACACCGTCGATACAGAGCAGTGGGAGGCTCTTCATGCACCGCACCATGGGAATGCGTTTGACATCTGTTGTCCGGCCGGCTGTGACCGTTGCCATCCTGGCGATGGCATTTGTCACGCTGTCTTCACGCGCCACGCAGGCGGCCGAAACGTCGTACCGTCCGGGAGAGATCATGGTCCAGGTCTCCACGGATGCCGATCTGCAGGAATTCCTCAATGATTTCGGGCAGTACAACATGCGGCGGGCGAAACTGCTCTCGCGCCGCATGAATATCTGGCTGCTCGAATACGAGACCGGCGGCATGAGGGCGGCGGCGCACTCCGATCTTCTCGATGTCACGCGCGCCCATCCGCGCATTCTCAAAGCGCAGTTCAACCACCCGGTCACATTGCGCTCCACGTTTCCCAACGATCCGGGGTTCAGCAACCAATGGGGGCTGCACAACACCGGGCAGGTTGGCGGTCTGGCCGACGCTGACATCGATGCACCCGAAGCCTGGGATTATTCCACCGGCGGTGTGACCGCGCTCGGCGATCAGGTGGTCGTGGCGATCATCGACGGCGGTTTCGATCTCAATCACGAAGACGTTGACTATTTCAAAAACGTGCTCGAGACACCCGGCAACGGAATTGACGATGACGGCAACGGGTACGTTGACG
>WJJR01000037.1 GCA_014729565.1 Candidatus Zixiibacteriota bacterium
CTCAACCAGCAGCGAATAGCCGGCCGCGGTCCCCTCGGAAAACAACGCCAGGCCAACCACCGGTATTTCGCGACGGAAGCAATGATCAACCACCGCTTGCGCCAGCGGACGCACCTCGGGCAAACTTGATGCTTCGTGATCGAATGAGATCATCACGACATTCGTTGAGTCGAGTGACTCGATCAACTCGTAGACCGTGCGTGTGTCGTCGGTAATGCGTAATGGCATTCCCAAACGCACCAACAATGCGATCGTCACGCCGACACCAATCAGCCCGAACACCCAGCGGCGGGAGTCACGCATGCGTTACCGTCCTCCCAGATAGGTGCGTTCGAGGCCCAGAATGACTTTGATCGACGTCGAGATCATGCCCAAACCGATACCGATGAGAATCGCGCGTTTCGCCGCCAATGCCGGGACATGCAACACCCAGTCGGCGGTATCGGGAATGTACGGCGACAGCCACTCGCCAAGCGGAACGCGTCCCAACAGTACGATCAATGCCGCAATCACCAACACGGCCGATTCACCGGAACGTGCGCGGAAACCCCGATACGCCGCCGAGGCGACATAAAATGCCAACAGCGAAAACACCGTCGACTGCATTGGCGCCTGCCAGTTGTCGAACACCCACAAAAAGGGTGACCCGCGCTCGATGCCACCGGTGAATCCCAACACCACCATCAAGGCGACACCCGCAAGCAACACACCGGCATAAAAGCGTTCCGATGAATTGGCGATGAACCGTTTGCCATGAATGCGCACGACACCGAGCACACCGACCAGCAGCGCAAACGAGAAGATGATCTGCATCCACGCGAGAATCGTCCGATACGCCGTCGCCGCGCCGGTCGACGTGAGGAAATACTGCACCGTCATGAAAATGCCGGCGACAATCGCGGTGATGACGGCGAGACGATCTCTCATATCATTGTCCCGATATCGCGGTACCGATGTCGGTCATGTCAAATGCGACCAGCGCCGCACCGACAATGATCAACGTAATGATCAGATAGCGCAGCCAGTCCTGTCCCATGATCGCCGAGAGAATGCGACGGTCACCCGAGACAATCCCCGACGCCGCGAAGAGTTCTTCACCGATCAGTGTGAAATCACACGCGACCAACAAGAATGACAATTGGATGGTTGAGTCGGTCCCGGCGATGGTGACCGCACCGGTGCGGTTCGCCGTTTCCGCCAGAATCAACGCTTCGCCTTCGAATGTGCCGAGCAGAAACACCGCACCCGGTCGCTCACGCGCCATGATGCCATCGACCGCAGCCGAATAGCCGAGCTGGCTCTGCGACACAAAGGCGATATCATCGGAGCGATACCAATCGGGATGTCCCACTGCGCGCGCCGCCTGCGAGACAGTCTCCTGCGCCACCGACACGACCAGCGGATCATGCGATGGCAGCATCAACCGGCAATTGTATTCGGCGGTGCGTTGGGCGACCTGTCCGAGCACCACCATCGACGCCATTGTCGTAGGGCGCGCCATGTCGCCGCCCCAGCCGGTGATGTACACGACCGGTGTCCCCTGTTCGGTGGCACGGCCGACCGCATCGTCCACCGCATTCAACGGCGGCAGGGACCGCAGGTTGATCGGAAAGTCGCGCCGCGCGAGATAAGCGGCAATCCCCAACGCCGCAACGAACAACACAATCCCGATCACTTCGGGAATGCGTCGCATGTCGAAGACACCGTCGTCGGCAGCCGACGCGCCCATCTCCTGCGCCAGTACCGATCCACATGGCACCACAACGCACAACGCAACGATGACTACGACAGTTGAGACGCCCCCCAAAGATCGCATACCGCTATAAACCGGGATGCCGGGGGGGCGTCAATGATTAATCCGGGATGATTTCGACGTAGGAGGTGAAACATCCACAACTTGTTGTCATCCCCGCTCACCCTGACCCTTTCCCCCAAACAAAAAGCCGTTGGGGGGAGGGGGAACGGTCAAGAGATCGCGGCCACCCGATTGTATTTTGCTCCGGACCACGCTTGGCGGGTGCGCGGACGCTACTCCCGGGATGGATGCTCAGGGCCGTCTGTACGTAACGATGCTGGTGATACCGAATGCGGAGCGCACGCGCCCGACAAAGGTGAGGGCGGGAATTCTTACGGTCTGATACTCACGCCAAACCGGTGCGTGTTGCCGAAATCGTCGGTGTACGGGGCGAAGGCGTAATCGACCTGGAACCGTCCGTCGGGCGTGCTGGCGCCGAATCCACCGGCAAACACCTGGGTATCGTATCCGAGTTTCAGGCCCGCCCGCAGTGCAAATTTGGGATCAGGTGTGACTTCGACGCCAACGTGGGCCTTCACATCCATCTCGTCGGGCGCCACCAATTCTCCGCGCAGGTTATACTTCTCCTGCGTCCATACCGCGCCCAACTGGAAACGGTTCGGCATGCGGAATTCGTCTTCGACAAACTCGGTCTTGGGGCCGAAATTGGTCAACGCGGCACCGAGGACGAAGTTCGACCACCGTTGATACCGTACACCAAGCCCGAAGATCCCGCTCTGTGCGGTCTCATTGTTGATATGTTCGAGGACATAGGCCGCTGACAATCCGATCGCCAACTGATCCGTGATGGATCGTGCCACCGCTGCCTGAAAGACACCCGACGATTGATCGTAGAGCGCCAACGGCTGCGACGATGGCCCGGTGCGCAGCGGGATATCGTCGACACCCAAATACGCCACCCGTCCGCCCACCGCCCAGCGACCGATCGGAACGCCGGCGGTAACATACTCGCCGCGGGTATCGAGGAAAAATTCGTTATGGGCAAACGCCACCGCTGAGCGTTCGAGCGCCGCCAGTCCGGCGGGATTGTACTCCATTACAAATGGATCGGCGCCGCCATCAGCCACCATCGTCTCGCCCAACCCGACGGCCCGTGCGCCCCCACCGATCATCAGGAAACGAAAACCAACCGGATCGGTGTCTGTCTCCTGCGCCCTGGTCGATGGCGCAACGGCAGCCAGCACGAGCAAACAGATACCACCGGACAGGGCGAACGAACTCAGGCGTTTCATCAGTAACTGTCTCATCATACTCTCTTGTTCGGCGGGGAACTGTTGCCGCTAAACACACTCACCAGTCAGACTAGAACCGTGCCCCGACGGAGAAGACATGTTCTCCGTCGATCGGTCCCGGTTGAATATCGTACGCATAATCCAGCACGAGCAGCGACCGTTTGTTATTATCCAGCGGGAGAACAAACCCGGCGCCAAAGGCGGGCTCGCTGTGATCCATCCCGGCCCGTACCGCCAACTGGCTGACCGGCATGACTTCGAGTCCGGCATGAAATCGTGCGTCTTCCTCTTCGTTGATCTCACCGTCAACGGCCAGAATCACGCGTTCCTGCCACAGATCGGCGGCCGCGCCAATCCGGACGATTACCGGGAAGCGTTCATCAAACGACGATCCGGTTTCATCATCTTTGACCCAGTAGTCACCCGTCGTCCACGGGTACTTCTGGCCCAACCGTTGCACCGCAACACCCAGTTGCAGCTTCGACATCGGCAACGTCGTGCCACCCATATCCCAGTCGCGCGGAAACCGCATATGCACGCCGAGATCGAATCCGATCGAGTAGGCGTTGATGTTGCTGATGTTCTGCTGCACATAGCGTGCGGTCGCACCGAGCGCAAACACCGGTGAAAAGCGCCGCCCGAAGGTAAACGTCACCGCGTTATTGAAATTCGAAATCTGGCCGCCCCTGACGCCGTCGGTGTTGTACTCATACAGGTCGGAGACACCGGCGTACGTCCACGACAGCGCCATCGCGGCTTCGTCTTGAGTAAACGGATGCACAAAGGCGATGTAACCGGTCTTGCGATCAAAGCTCATCGTCCGCCAGGCGGCTTCGAGTTGATCGTTGCGGATATTTCCAATGCTGGCCGGGTTGTACCAGAAAGCCGTCGGGCCGTCGGCCAACGCCACATACGCTCCACCCAATCCAACCGCACGCCCACCGACACTGATCTGCACCGGCGCACCGGCATACCCGCCGTCCTCGCCCGCCTGCACGGGGGCAGTGGGTCCCAGCAGAATCCCAATCACCAGGGCAGGAATGAGCGACTGTGTCATTGTACGGAGCGTCATGGTATCACCGCCATCTTGCCCCAGTGGACATCGCCATTGGAGTACTCGATTACGTAGAAGTAGGTCCCCACGGCCACCAAGTCACCCTTGCCGTTGCGGCCGTCCCAAATGTCGGATTCGTGATAGGTCTGATCGGCGAATCGTTGCTCGCCATCGGTGACGATACGGACTTCGCGATTGGCAAAGTCATAGATCGAGATGGTGACCGGTCCATCGACCGGGGGTGTGTAATGAATTCGGATACCATTCGGATGGAAGTTCGGTGAAAATGGTACCGGCGTCGCGTAGGTACCGCCCTCCCCTGATCCTTGTTCGGCCGTCACCGGCTGGAATGACCGGCGGATACGCAGGGTGTTACTCGGGTCATCGCGGTCGATAAACGCGATGCCATTCTCGGTTCCCACCCAGACCTCATCGTCGACAACCGCCACAGCGAAGATCTCGGTGAGTGAGTCGATCGACGCACCGCTTTCGGGGTCGATAAAGTGTCGGAGTGTATCCCACGTAGCGCCATTGTCCGGTGAATGCAGCAGTCCTTCGGACGCCGCCGCCCAGACATTGGAGCCATCGAACGCGAAATTGAAAACACGATGACCGGTAATCGGTACCACCCAAGTCTTGCCGCCGTCGATCGATCGTGAAATGCCGTGGCTCTGTCCCGTTCCGGCGACCTGCGTACCGGCCCAAATCCAACGGGTGTTTCCCTGCCTATTCAGCGCCACCGCAGTGACGAAGTTGCCGGACAAGGAGAGAAACTCCTCGGCATCCGACGTATCCCGGCCCTCATACGTGAATTGGCTCCGCACGTCCGGTTGGAGTGGATTCCGATTGGGATGGAGTACACCCCATTGCAGACTGCGCGGATTGAAGACCGCGAGTCCGGAATCGGTCGCCACCCAGATGAATGCGACCTCAGCGTCGTCATCGGACGAATCGAATTCGGTTGCCACGTCACGGATTGGTGGTGTAATCACACCATCCGACAAAATCGACTGGAAACCGGGCTGCGACAGCAGTTCATCCGGATCGATATCGGGATACTCCCCGCTGTAAAACACGTTGTCGGCGGCAATCCATAGCGAGTCGGTGTTGCTGAAACCGATACCGCGTACTCGCAAATTGGCATTGGCCACCCGCCAATCCACACCGAAGTTCGTCGAGACGGCGTACCCGGGAAATCCGGAAACGCCGGGAATGGTGTCGGTCCACGCCCAGAGCACGTCACCGTCTACGGTTCCTGTCTGAATGTCGAAGCCGATCACGCGGCGCCCGAGACCCGCGGTCTCTTCACCGACAATGTCGAGTCCAGCGGTGTCGGGAAGTGAATCGCCGGGAACGATGTAGAGCACATACCCGCTGTCGGTCCCGGCAAACAGATAGGTGGTATCCAACACCGCCTGTGTCGTCAGTGTATTGACGTAGTTCTTCAGCGACCCGGGAAGTGTGTTGTCGCGAAAGTCCTCGGCGAGTGCGGAGTCGGGAAAGATGTTGGTCCACGTCTGGCCCAAATCCTCGGAGCGGATTAAACCGCCCCCGCCACACGCAACCCAGATCGCCCCGGCCGCTGTGATAATATCTTTGATGTGACGACCCCGGCCGAGTGTCTGCTCGGGCGCGTGCGCCGTCCACGTTTCACCGGCATCAGTGGAAATCACCAGCCCGGCACCAGCATCGACGTCGACCGAGTCCACCCCCGCAATCACCGTGTCGCCGCTGACCATCACCTGGCTGATGCGATTGGTCGTAAGCCCGGAGTTGGTGTACCAGGTCAGCCAGTTTGTGCTGGATGTGGAGGTGAACGACAATCCACGGTTGGTGGCCACATACACGTTGCGGCCGTCGGTGGCCACGTCGTTGAATCGGTCGCCGTGCAGAACTAACGCCGAATCCAGGTAGACATACTTGATAATCCCATCAGCCGTGCCGGCGTACAGAATCAACGAATCCTCAATTGTCGTATCGACCACTGCTGAGAAGTAACGGTTGGAGCGTTCTAGAAACCGAAGGTTGACGTAGTCGAGACTGTCCGCTCTGGAATAGAAGATGTTCTCCCATGACTGGCCATCATCACCACTGATGACCAATCCGCCGGCAAAGCAGGCGGCGGCGATATTCCCGCGAAACGAGGTAAAATCGTAGCACAGAGACGCGGGGCCGGAGGCTTGATTGTTGTCGGGAGATGCTTCCATCCATGACTGTCCCCCATCCATGGACAGAAACAGCCCGTCGCCATACGGTACATTGCTCCCTTCGACTACCTCGTCATGTGATGTGGCCGCCCAGATGTGGCTACCGTCGATATAGAGAATCGCCGGTATCCCGTCTGTCGCCAAACTATCAGCCGTCGTAGCGATTTCCCATTCATCGTCGAGCGCAATGTAGTGGCTCACCCCGCCCTGTGTCGCCGCCCAGACGTCATCACCAACGACACGCAAATCGATGATGGTGTTCGATCCGGGAACCGAATCGCGGATGGTGGCTGCCGATTGAGCATCGGCTCGAATCTGCCAATGATATGGAAGTGGAAGACCTCCGGCGTCCACCATCTGCGGACAGGCCACAAGCAGGACACCGAGTGCGGTCAGTGCCAGGAACAGGCGATAGAGTCTGACGGGAGTCTTCAGGGCGTTGATTTCACAATCCAAGGTGGCTCCGAGGTTCCAAAGGCCAACAATCGTCAACGTGGCTATGGGAAAGCCGAATTAGGAGCGGTTCGGAGAACCAGTCAAGGTTTTTCAGTTCCGGTCACACGACCGCGCTCGATCACGAAGTGGCTGAGTGGCTTCCCCTTAGGAGTGGTTGGATGTGTGAATCACGGTCATTTCGTTGGTTCTAACTGCCAGAGGGCAAGCTAAATCGGTCTGTGTTCGACGAGGTGATCGGCCACGCCCCAGCGCAATCCCCGCGCCGATACCGTAACCCGATCTACATCAAAACGATTCAACACCCCAGTCCAGAGGAAAGTTCCAGCCGTAATCACGCGAGCCCGTTTGGGATCGAAGGGAATCAGCCGTTCAATCTGCGGCTGCGAAAGACCAGCCAGACGCGTCGCTGTTCGCTCCAGCCAGGTTCGTGTTAACTCCCGGCCGTGCAGCTTCTTGGGATCAAGCCGGCGATGACGAGTTTGGAGGGCGGCCAGAGTCACGATCGTACCGCCGATTCCGACCAGACGGTAGTCATGCGCACGATTCCAACCGGGCAGGCCATGCAGGACCGCATCGGCCTCATCGATCAGATCGGCGTGGGTTCGCCGGCGTTTCGCCTGCCCATCACCAAACCATGCGGCGGTCGCTTTCGACGCTCCCCATGGGACGCCGCGAAAGAGGAAGCCGGTATCTGTTTCCCTGATCGCCTCGGTCGATCCGCCACCGATATCGACAATGATCGAGTGACCTCCGACTTTCGGCAATCCGATCAGCGCCCCGCGCGCGGACAGAACACCCTCACGCCGTGTTCC
>WJJR01000312.1 GCA_014729565.1 Candidatus Zixiibacteriota bacterium
CGCTGACCGAATCCCTCGAACGGGCCGCCCATGCGTTCGCGACCTGTGAGTTCCTCTACCGGCACACCTATGAAGGGGAGGACGAAGCGCTCTTTGAGCTGTCTGTCGACACGCTGGCCAGCCTCGCCCGGTTGCCCGATGCCCAGGTGGCCCGCCAATTTTGGGGATTTCTGCTGGGGGCACTGGAGCAGCTCGGCTTTCGGCCCGAATTTGATCATTGTGAGCGTTGCGGACGGGTTCCGGCGGCCGATCAGCGGGTGGTTTTCGATGCAGTCGCCGGCAAGGTGATCTGCCGCAACTGCCGCCGTGAGGAGGGACGGCAGTTTATTCTGTCCCCGGCAGCCCTGGCGGAGTTGAAACGCCGCCAGCAGCAGCCCATATTGGGCCCCGGCGAGGAGCCGCTGGCGCCGAAGACACTCGATGAAATCATCGGCGCCCTGAGCGAATTCAAAGTCTATCACCTCGGTGGCGGATGGTTGCGCTCGCTGGCTTTCGCCCAGCGCATGAGCAGTACGACTGGAGAATAGACAACAGGAGAAACAGGGACACACCCCGGAGGACTTAGTGGCCAAAAAGGGCACCGACCCGACCATGGACAAAATCGTCTCGCTGTGTAAACGGCGCGGCTTGGTTGTACAATCATCGGAAATCTACGGCGGCCTCAACTCGTGCTGGGACTACGGCCCGCTCGGCGTTGAGCTTAAACGCAACATCAAAGACCACTGGTGGACAACGATGACCCACCGGCGTGCCGATATCGACGGGATCGATGCCGCCATTCTGATGCACCCCAAAGTCTGGGAAACGTCGGGCCACGTCTCCGGATTCACCGACCCGCTGGTCGATTGTAAAGAATGCAAAGCACGGTTCCGTTTAGATCAGTTGGATGAATCCGAATGCGGCAGCCCGGCGTACAAGGGACGCAAAGCGTCGAAATGCCACGAAGACGGCAAATTCACCGAGGCGCGCCAGTTTAATTTGATGTTCAAGACGTTTATGGGCCCGGTCGAGGATGGCGCGTCGGTCGTGTTTTTGCGTCCCGAAACCGCGCAGGGCATCTACGTCAATTTCCTCAATGTGCAGGGCCCGATGCGCCGCAAGATTCCGTTTGGGATTGCGCAGATCGGCAAAGCCTTTCGCAACGAGATTTCGCCCGGCAATTTCATTTTTCGCACACGCGAATTCGAGCAGATGGAAATGCAGTTCTTCGTGCATCCATCGGAAGACGACAAGTGGTTGATGCACTGGCGCGAGGCGCGCATGCAGTGGTATCTCGATTTGGGCATACGCGAAGAGAAACTGCGCTTTCATCAGCACACACCCGAAGAGTTGGCGCACTACGCCAAAGATGCGTACGACATCGAGTACGAATTCCCCTTCGGCTGGAAAGAATTCGAAGGCATTCACAACCGCACCGATTTCGACCTGTCGCGCCACAAAGAAGCGAGCGGTGTCGACCTGACCTATTACAATGACGAAACCAAAGAACGGTATGTCCCCTACATCATCGAAACGTCGGCCGGCGCCGACCGCTCAGCGCTCGTGTGTCTGGTCGACGGGTTCCGTGAGGAAGAGGTGAAAGGGGAGAAGCGGACGGTGTTTCGTTTGGATCCGCGTATCGCGCCGATCAAAGGCGCGGTGTTCCCATTGGTCAATCGCGATGGTATGCCCGAGCTGGCGCACACAATCGACAATGATCTCCGCACGAAATTCAAAACCTTCTACGACGACAAAGGCGCGGTCGGCCGCCGCTACCGCCGCCAGGACGAAATCGGCACCCCCTACTGCGTCACGGTCGACTCCCAAACCCTGGAAGACCAAACCGTCACCATCCGCGACCGCGATACCATGGAACAAGACCGCATCCCGATGGACGGTCTGAAGCAGTGGCTGGGCGAACGGTTGGGGTTGTAGCACTATCCAAATAGCCCCGGGCGCAAGAACGTGTTGAAAAACCTCTCGACGTGACGTTCCCATCAGTTGTAGGGGCGTATTGAATACGCCCTTCGCGCGCAACCGCTACGGAGAGAGGGCGTATGCAATACGCCCCTACTCATGAACATCGACTGATGATGGGGTTTGCCCATGCGTAGGCTTTTTCAACACGCCCGCAAGCCCGGGGATGGCAAGCACCAAACCCAACGTAGCGCCGGGCGCTTGTGCTGAGCGGAGTCGAATCCATCAGCCCGGGGTATCGGCCACACCCAAAATCACCTATATTAGGCTGGTCGTCCAAATGACGGGTGACGCACCGACTATGGTCCCGACGTATCAACAGTGGGTCGAAAAGGCCCAATACGATCTCGGCACAGCGCAGGCAATGCTGGATACGGGCCGATATATCTATGTCCTCTTCTTCTGCCAGCAGGCAGTTGAAAAGATGCTCAAGGCGATCATCGCCAAGAGGACAGATGAGATGCCGCCACGAATTCATAAATTGGTCAGGTTGGCTGAAAAGACCGGCATTGATATCGATGAGGACAGGATGCGGTTTCTGGGTGTGTTGTCCAGCTATTATGTGCAATCGCGACATCCGGAAGAGATGGACGATCTCTTAGAACAGGCGTCTAGCCAAGTGGCCCAGGATGTGCTTCGGAAAACACAGGATATGCTGACATGGCTGAAATCAGTGGCCTGATTTTAGAGCGCGTCAGACGCGCCGTTGCGGTCGCCGGCCGTCGTGCTCGTGTTCGCGCGGCGTACGTTTTCGGATCTGTGGTCGAAGGTACGGCAGATCAAGAGAGCGACATTGATGTCGCTGTGTTTATTGACGAAACCGACCGTCTCAACATCCATGAGCGCGCCGAAGCAGCAACCGATGTCCAGTTGGAGGTCGGCAGCGACATGGATCTGCACCTCTATTCGGCACGACTACTGAACAACCCTCCACCAGCGAGCTTCGCCAAGTACATCCAGACGCACGGTGTCAAAGTGGCACTGGACTGAATCGTACCAAGAGTCGCTTCGTGACCCGTTGTGCCCGCGATTGTAGGTCGCAAGGGATATTCCATTGGTTGGTTTCATGTAGTAAACTCACGAACGGTTGGGCCACCAACACCACACAAGAAGCCCCGTAGGGGCGACACAACGTAGCCCCGGGCGCAAGCCCGGGGCTTTCTGTGAAAAAATGATTGCGATAGATCGTTCTGGCCCTATAGTGCAGTAGGGCTATGTTTAATTGCGGCGAACTAAAGAAGAACAAACTCGAATTACCAGTTCCGATAGAGGATGGACTATATATTCCTCAGGTAGGATCGTGGTCCATTGAGAAGTACAGATTGGTTGCCTACTATGATCATATCTTTACGACGGGGATGAAGAATCGTTGGGCGGGACTGGTTTACGTAGACCTCTTTGCGGGTGCAGGTTATGCACGTATTCGCAACAGCGGTGAGCTTGTGCCAACTTCACCACTAATC
>WJJR01000038.1 GCA_014729565.1 Candidatus Zixiibacteriota bacterium
CGGTGGGAGCTTAAATGATACGTCCTTGACCACTTCGACAAGGATACCGCCCAATCCACACATGACCAACGGGCCGAACTTGGGATCGCGGACCATACCGAGCACCATCTCGACCCCACCGGACACCATTTTCTGTACATCGATTCTGGCGCCTTCGAGTTGATGCTCCTGCGCTCGTCCTAACAGGGCATCGACATGGCCGCGCACTTCGTCCTCGGTGCGCACGTCGGTCACCACGCCGCCGATGTCGGTTTTGTGAATCAGGTTATCGGCATTGAGTTTCAAGACAACCGGATACCCGACCGATTCGGCGATGCGGACGGCCTCATCGGCATTCCCGGCTGCCTGCAGCGGTGCGACGGGAATACCGGATTGCTGGAGAATATCAAGCGCTTCGCCGCCGAGTATGGTTGTCTTCCCTTGTTGCGCAAGTTCGCTCAGCCGCTGTTGGGCCGTATCGACGGCGGGCAACCGTTCGGGGAATGTACCCAGAGGACGGTCGCGCCAGGCGGCATATTTGGCCATCAAGGCGTAGGTGCTGGCGATCTCCTCGGGGAAGGTATAGACGGGAATGCTGGCTTCCTTCAGACGGTTGGAGCCCAAAGACCCCTCACCGGGACCCATAAAGCAACTCAGGATCGGCTTTTCCTGTCCCTGGCTGGCTGTCACGATCGCATCCGCCACCGCCATCTCATCGATCATGATCGGCGGCACGAAGACACAGATTACGGCATCGATGTTCTTGTCTTTGAACAACAGCTCCAGTGTTCGTTGGTAATGCTCGGCGGTAGCCGACGCGATCATGTCGACCGGGTTGCGGGTCGATGCTTCAGCGGGAAGAAACGAGCGGAGTTCGTCTTCCGTCTGTGGCTCCAAATCGGGAAAGTCGAGCCCCAGGGCGGCGGCGGCATCGGTGGCCAAAATCCCCGGACCACCGGCATTGGTCAAGACGGCGACACGTTTGCCCTTGGGTAGCGGCTGCAAGTCGAATGCCTTGGCGACATCAAACAGCTCTTCGATCGTTTGCACACGCAGGACACCGCACTGCTCAAACAGCGCATCGACACCGATGTCGTATCCGGCCAGGGCCCCCGTGTGTGACGTCGTCGCCCGTGCACCGGCAGTTGTCTTGCCCGACTTCACCGCAATCACCGGCTTGACCTTGGTGATGGTTTTGGCGATGCGCGGGAAGGTTTCGGCATCGCCGAAGCTTTCGAGGTAAAGCAGGATGATCTGCGTTGCGGGATCGTCCTTCCAGTAATTCAGCAGGGCATTGCCGGCGACATCGGCTTTGTTACCCACCGATGCGAACATCGAAAACCCGATACCGAGTCCCTTGGCATGGTTCAAAATCGCTTCACCCAGCGAACCCGACTGCGACATGAAGCCGATCTTACCGCTCAGCGGTTGCGTCCGTGAGAAGGTGGCATTCATCACGTAGTCGGGATGCGTATTGATGACGCCGAAGCAGTTTGGCCCAATCACGCGCATATTGTAGTGGGCCGCACGTTCCTTCAGTTTCTCCTCACGCTCCACACCGTCGCCGCCGACTTCTTTGAAGCCCGCGGTGATGACGACGATCCCGCCGACACCCTTGCGTCCGCAGTCCTCGACGACGTCGAGCACGAATTCCTTCCGCACGAGGATGATCGCCAAATCGACCTCATCGGGAACGTCGAGAATCGACGGGTAGCATTTGATGGAGTGAATCACGTCGGCCTTGGGGTTGACCGGAAAGATGGTTCCGGTGAAGCCGCCGGTGATCAGGTTGTGGGTCAGCACCTGGCCGATCGTCCCGGGACGATTGGTGGCGCCGATTACGGCAATGGATCGCGGTCGAAAGATCTTGTCGAGACCTTCGGCACTGTTCATAACACGTCACTCACTCGTTGAGGTTCCGTCATCGTCATTGCTCCATTCGCGCCGGGCCGCCTGTTACGCACCCGGTCGCACGGGAACATGCAACACCGTCGCTCCGGATTCACGTCTGATCGGAGTGAAATTGTCAGGAAGTTGGGGATAGGAGGGCCGACCCGGCAGACATGTGGACGATGGGTGTAGGTTTTTCAACACCCCCATTGCGGCGGGTTCAGATTCCGGCACGAGTCACTATTATGTAAGCTCGTCCATCGGTTTGCGTCAGCAGTTTCGAGTTGGTGGTTTGGTTTGTGGTTACTGTCTCCGGAGAATCTCATCCCACCGCAAGCGGCGTGTTGAAGAGATCGTGTGTTGACCCCGGACCGGATGATGTAACTGAATGAAGCAACTATAACCTCGCGTAGATGCGGCTCTTAGCCGCATCGGTCCGGCTAACAGCCGGACCGACGCGATAAACCTCTGGGTTTTTCAACACACCGCAAGCGGTGGGGCACCTTTCCTTGTTGACCGACTCAACTCACGCGCTCAAAGATCGCGGCGATGCCCTGGCCGCCGCCGATGCAGAGCGACGCGCAGCCATAGCGGGCGTTGCGGCGACGCATTTCGTAGAGCACGGTCAGGCTGACGCGGGCGCCCGATGCTCCCAGTGGATGTCCGATGGCGATGGCGCCACCGTTGACATTGGCCTTTTCGCGCGGCAGTTTCAGCGCTTTCTCACAGGCGAGATACTGTCCGGCGAAGGCTTCGTTGATTTCCACGAGATCGATATCGTCGAGCGAGAGGTTCGCTTTCTGTAAGGCGTTGTTGATGGCTTCGACCGGGCCGATGCCCATGATGTCCGGCGGTACCCCGGCGATGCCATAGGAGACCAACCGTCCGAGCGGTTTGAGACCGTCGGCTTCGGCCGCCTCGGCCGTTGACACGACCAGCGCGCACGCGCCGTCGTTAATGCCCGACGCATTCCCCGCGGTTACACCGCCGTCTTTCTTAAAGACTGCGCGGAGTTTGCCAAGCTGTTCCAGCGACGTTTCGCGAATGTGTTCATCGGAGTCGACGGTTTGCACCTGCCCTTTGCGTCCCTTGATCTCCACCGGAACGATTTCCTCGCCGAGCCAGCCTTGGTCACGGGCGTTGGCGGCTGCGGTGAACGAGCGCAACGCGTACTCATCCATCTGTTCACGCGTGATGCCGGTCTTCTCGGACAAGCGTTCCGCCGTGAGCGCCATGTTCAAATCACAAAACGGATCGTGCAATGATTCCCACAGCGCGTCTTCCAGTTTGCCCTGGCCGAGACCGAATCCCCACCGTGCGCCGCGAATCACATGCGGGCATTGCGACATGTTTTCCATGCCGCCTGCCAACACATGGTTCGCTTCGCCAAGTTGAATGAATTGCACGGCATTGACAATCGCCTGCAGCCCGGAGCCGCAGATCCGATTGACGGTTAATGCCGGGCTGGTGATCGGGATGCCGGCCTTCAGCCCGACATGACGGGCGCCGTAGATCGCATCGGCCGAGGTCTGCATCGCGTTTCCCAACACGACGTGGTCGATCTTTTCCGGGGACAAACCGTTTCGTTTCAGCGCTTCCTGCGCCGCGATGACACCGAGATCGATGGCCGAAATATCTTTCAGGGATTTTCCAAATTCACCGAATGGGGTCCGCGCTCCTTCGCAGATCAGTACTTCTGTGGCCACATACCCTCCAAGGCTGCTGCGTGATCAATTCTGGCGCTCCGTTAGTTTATGCGCCGAATGCCAAGTTATTTTCTCCGAAAAGAGCCAATCAAGGCGTTTCGCTCCGGTATTGTAAAAATCTGTATATCAACGACTTAGTCGGTTGAGGCCACTGTCGACCGTGTCAGCGCGCGACTGGTGGCGACACGTCGCAGCTCTTGCGTCTGATGTATGTTTTTGCCCGACATGGCGTTATCGATTACGATTCCGGTTGGGGCACGGCGACGTGCGCACAAGATGCGTCCACACAATCGTCATGAACGGCACAATTTCTATCCCAATCGTATAATCAATTGCTTGATAATGTCTTAGGGTTGGGACACGGGGGCGAAACAGTTTTGGCACACTGTTTGTTAGTAAGAACAGTGACTCCGAGAGGAGTTGTCAGCGAAACTTGCGGTGAGGGGTGCTGACGAGGTGGGGTAGAGGGAG
>WJJR01000313.1 GCA_014729565.1 Candidatus Zixiibacteriota bacterium
CGTTAATCGCGGTGCTTTCAAACAGCGCCCGCAGCAACACATCGCTTGCGATGTTCGGCAGGTTTTCCTCCTCCGCGGGCACGATAGCGTCCCAGGTGGTTCCACCGTCCGTGGAATATTCCCAGACGATGCCGGTGCCTTCAGGGATGGCCGAGTATTCATCGAGATTGAGTTCGCTGCACTGCGCACCGGTGACAGGCTGGAATCGAACCTCGCCGGACGGCTGGAAATCGTATCCGTAAATCTTCACTGTGAGGTCGGAACCATTGAGCGGGGTCCAGGTCTCGGCGTTGGAGCTTTCCAGGAGCACACCCTGAGCATAGGTCTGCCGGGTGATGACGCCGTTTTGCCCCATCTGGCCCAGCGTAGCGATGCGCACCCGGTAGTTGGTGCTGTTGGTGAGCAGCACCACGGCATAACTGGTATTCGCCTCGGCGTAGAAGGGATCGTCGAAGGTGATCTTGGTTTCGCCGCTCAGGCTGATCTCATCGGAAGAAACCACCTTCTCGGCCAGGACCACTTCGTTGGGCAGGCCGGTGGTCACACCGCGGATCTGAACCGTCACCGGGATGGACGCGTCCTTTTGAGTGAAATGAACGCCCACGGCCGAGATAACGCGGTTCTGGGTGAAACTGAAGGTCTGGGCCAGCGGGTCGCGCCTGCGCCATCTCCATCTCCAACGCCAAACGGTGCGGACCACCGGCACACGGATAATGCGCGGCGGCACCTGCTGGACGATGGTCTGCCGTTGGACGATGGTGCGGTTGACCACGATGCGCTGGATTCGGGTGATGACCAGCGGATCGTTGACCTGCAGGTTGGTCTGGGCCGAATAGGTGCCGTCGGTGACCTCGACAATCCGGTCGCCGTTGCGGACATTGGTTGGGATAACAAAGGATGCGTTTACCCGCCCGGCAGAGTCGGCCGTGAGGTTGGAGGCGACCACCTGGCCGTCGCAGCGCACGGTGACCCCGGTGGCGCTGGGCGTGAAGTTGGAACCGACCACGGCGATACCGGTCTGTCCCCGGCGGCCGATGTTCGGTGTGATCTCCACCGCCGCTTCCGGTTTTTCGAACACCGCGTACGGATTGATATTCTTCTCCTCGGACCAGTCGGCCTGTTCGATCAGGACCTCCTCCGTGCCGGGAAGCAGCACCAGGCTTCCTTTGAACAGCGCGTCACTTGCGCCCAGGTTGACTTCGAGCAGGTTGGGTGTGGAAACACGATCCGGCCCCACAAATTGACTCACACCGTCAATCCTGGCGCTCCATTCGCTGTGATAAATATCCGATTGGGCGTCATTTGAGAAATCGTCCGAGTAGACACCTTTCTTGGTTTGCGCGTCCCGGTTCTGCAGCTCGTTGTTCATCTGGAACTGGGCGTCGTTGTATTTGAGGTCCTCCACGTCTTCGATGATCTCGTGGATCTGGTCCATGGTGACGCGGGTCAAGCCGAAGTTGATGATGTCCATCTCAACCGAATTGGGCGGGCAGTCGACACTGCAGAGTCCCAGGGTGCCCTCGGGCACCACCGGCAGCTTTGGGAAATCAGCCGGCGCGCCTTCCAGTCGTTTAATCTCACTGGTCGTCGCGTAGATGATGTCTTTACGGCCCAGGTAATAGTCGTAATCGACGCTGCAGTTTGAGCCGTCCACAGGGTCGTCGCCGAGCCCGGTCCGACCGAAATTGACCAGGCTTAAATTGCCAGGGGCTATCTGCATCGGTGACATGGTCAGGCCGCTGGTATTGGATGCGGGTGGGTTGCCGCCGACGATCTCGTCCACGCCGTCATCGATATAGGAGTTGACTCCGGAAGCGACCTCCTTGAGAAGCTGAAAATCGGCCCGGTCGGTGTTCTGCGAACCTCGGTAGACACGATAGCCGGTGGCTCCGTTGACCGGCAACCAGGACAGCTTGTTGATTTCACCGGCCAGGGTATCGCGGGAGATGACCTTGGCAGGGTCATATTCGGTTTCGCCGGAAGCGTCCAAAACCGTAACCTGGTAGAAATGTTCCCCAGCCCCTGGATGTCCCGATTCACCGAACCAACCACCGTCTACATAATCCGTTCCTTTGATCATCTGCTTGGTATAGGTCCAGCGCACGGTGTAGGTGGTGCCGATGGCCGGTTCGCTGCCCGTTCCGAGCCAGTCCACATAATTGCCCGACTGCTGCCAGTCCACGCCTTCCTGAAAAACGGTCGCGCCCTGGCTTACCTCGAGAATATCCACCACCGGATTCGGTGCAAGCAGGTCTTCCCCGCCTCCCACCGAGCCGCGGGTGATATTGGATACGATCTCGACGATGGCCTCGACCTGGGTGCTCTCCTTCAATGGCGTGCTGTTGAGCGCATAGCGCCGGGTGCCGACGTTGTAGGTCTTCTGCTCGCCGCGGACCGATTTGGTGGCGACCGATTTGGGAACCATGGTGGTTGTCGGCAGATCTTTCTGCAGGCGGAAGCCCTGGATATAGGCGCGCCCGGCATTGGTGATCACTTCGACGTTGTCCCCGTCGCTGTCGCCGATAAAGCTGTCCAGTCCATTGACCAGGTAGCTGCCGGCCTGGTCGAAGGTTCGTTCGGCCAGGTTCTGGAGCAGCGAATTCAGTCCCTCCGCCGCGGCGAAGGAAAGCTGATCTTCAGTGATGGAAGAGACCGTGATGCGGCTGCCGGGAATTGTCCCCAAAAGATCCCGGAGGTACATGTTGGACTTTTCCTGGACCGTGGCGGTGACGTCACCGGTTTCCCGGTCGAACTTGTAGATGGGAACGACTTTGCGCTCGAGAACGTTGTTGGGCAGTGTCTCACCGCTCGTGTCATGGTCTTTCAGCGTCAGAACCCATTTTTCGCGCTCGGCGGTGGGCTCGCCCGTGGCCGGATTGATGAGCGCCGCGTCCTGGTTGTAACCGTAGTTGTACTTGAGCAGCTCGACGTAAACGTAGTCCACGCCCGATGTCTTGGCGGGGTCGTAGGTCAGAACCGCGCCCGGAGCCTGCTCGAGATAACCGTCGAAATAGACAATCCCTTCGGCCACAGTCAGTACGTTGGCTGTGACCGACACCCCGAGCCCGCTGATGACCGCCCCCTCCTTGAAGAGCATGTCGGCGATCTTCTTGCGCTCAAGGTTGATGATCTCCTGCTGCTCGTTCAGTTCCGAGTCGAGCAGGTCGCGGTCCTGGTGGTAGCGGATCTGCTTATAGTTTTTTGTCGGGTCGAATGTATCGCGCGAGATGGACATGGTTGTTCCTCCTAAATTTTGATGACCCCGACCAGCTCCACCCGCGTATCGGAGGTCTTGTTGAAATCGGGGATGTTTTTCACTTCGTACAGGTACCCGGACGTGAGCACCTCGCCGCTCGGATTGGTGTCCGGGTGGTAAACGCCATTCGCCGCGTAATCCGATTGAAGACCATCGATATAGGCTACATCACCGCCGAAGAATCCGTATTCCCGGATGGTGATGCCGTTGGCCTCGCTTTCCTCGAAACGGAAAAACACACCGATGGTCTGGGTCTCCTCGGCGGTCTCGATGTAATGGATACCGTTGACGACGAGCGTCCCTTCCGGGTCTTCCTTGAGAAAGGTGCGTTTGTAGTGTTTCTTTCTCGCTCGTTCGGTTTTAAGCGCCGTTTGGTCGATGTCCGGCGCGGGCGGGTTGATCGGGTCGATAAATGTGGCGTCACCGTCGCCGATGGCGCAGTGAGTGATGCCGTCGATGGGTTCCCCCATCAGCAGCCTCGCGGTGAGGATGCGGCCGGTCTTGACAATCAGTCCCAGTGACATGTGTATTCCTCCTTCAGGTCTGTATCTCGTGGCTCTCGTTGATCAGTATGGCGAAAACCGTTTGTCGGGCATCCGGGCTGTACTCCATCGGATGAACCACGCTCTGTTTTGTGTTCATGATCCGGTCGAGTGCACCGAAAACCGTCTGTCGGGCGTCTTTCTTGGCGTCGATCCGATGCTGAACCACAACGGCGATGTCAGCGCTGAAAGCCAAGGGCTGTTGAACCACGAGAACCAAATCCGCATGGTTTTGTGCGGCGTGAGTGATTCGCTGCCCGGCATCAACAGTCACGCCCACCATCCCCGATACGACGATCTGAATATCTGTTTCCACGCTGATCGACATATTGGCCTTCCTACAGGATCGGGTTCTCCGTTCCGGTGATCCGCAGCTTCAAGTCCGTCTTGTTCTGGACCGCCGTTCCCGGCGGCACGGCGCAGCGCCTCCATAGCGAGACGGTGACGTTGTGCGGCTTGTCGCCCAGGTTGAGCGGTGCGCCGGGAGTGGCTGTATCCAGTTCCACCTGGGTCAGCGCCAGCGCATACCAGTCCGATTCGTCTCCCCCCACGGTATCGACCGGTTCAATTACCAGTCCCGTGTAGTCGTATCCGGAGTAGACCGCGGCTCCGGCGTCATGAGCGGCGGGAGCTGTTCCCCCGTAACCGCGCTCCACACCGAGCGTCGTGGTTCCAGCGCCGCTCAAAACCCGCATTTGTTCGCTGTCGATAATGATGACTTCACCGTCGGCGAAGCGGAGTTCATCCAGCTGCAGCGAAGTCTCGCCCGAAGCCAGCGCAACAGCCAGCGTTGTCTGCTCGTTGGCGAGAAAAAGTTCTTTGTCTTTTGATTCGCCGTCGGTCCCGTTGTAGGTGTCGTCGTCGGGGTTCGAGAGGTCGCCCTCGGATACCTGCTGGACCAGGGTGATGTCTTCATATAAGTGAATCGCCATTAAATCCTCCTATGCCGCCGGCCATTGCGTGACGGTGTACTGATTGGCCGCCGCGTCGATTCCGGCCTGGACTTCCGCATGGTGATCCTTTTGCCGGAAGCGCCAACGCAGGCTCGGCTCGGACAAGCGGAAACCGGAGCCGTTGAGCGGCATGAGTCCCAACCGCATGGGCCGGGTACGATCCACCGAAAGGCGAAGCCCCGTGTGGTTGAGCCTGCGGTTGTTGAGAAGCAGCGTCTCCACGCGTCGGCGGCGGGGAATGCCTGTATCCACGGTCAGTTCGAACGATGCCCGAGCCTCGGTAATGTATGCGTCGGTGATTTCAGTTGAGTTCAGGGTCCGGCTGTTCAATGAAAAACCGGGGCGACGGGCACGCCAGCGATCCACCACGTCCCAGGCACCAGAGACCTCCGACCAATCCGCATGGGCATAAGCGGTAATGAACAGGTGCCTGCCGGCAGCCGCGCCGGAAACCTTGTCCATACCGTTCACGCGGGAATGTCCCACTCTGAACCAGTGCGAGAGCCGTGAACGGCGACCGTAAAGATGGGTCCGGCGGTTTTCCTGGTTTTCCGATCCGCTGTGAAGCGCCTCGGACAACAGGTCTTTCTGCCGGAATTTTATCTTGCAGGCCGGAGCGGATCGATTGAGTCGAGAGCGGTTCAGGTCCTGACCCGCCAGTCGTACGACCGGCGTTGTGGTATCAGCTGTTGGTTTGGTATCGATCCCGCAGCAGACGGCGAACTTCCGCTCGCTTATCCAGAGATTGGGCAGCCGGTCGGAATTGAGCGGCACACTATTCAACCGGAACCGCGGTGTGCGGCCGTGCCAACGTGAGATACATACTCCGGCCCGTTCAATATCCTGCAGGAGCGTTGTGCCGTCCGTAATCCGCCACAATCCCCAGGTCTTGTTCTTGCGGGTCAGGTGGTAGTCGGTGTTCAGCGCGTTGTGATTGGCCACGAAAGTCTCATGCAGATGGCCGAGACAGACGCGTTCCACCACCTTTTTAATAACCGCCTCAAAATCCGATTCCATCGACAGCAGCGAGTAGAGCCACTGCAGAAAAAAGACCCTGGTACTTGCCGGGTGATGGAATTCCAGTGCCGGACGAATGCCTTGTACGATGTTGTCGCTTTCGATGCGGTAGACACCGAGGCTATAGATCAGTCCAGGCAGCTTTGAACGTCCCACCAGGGAACGTCGATTAAGCCGCAACGCCCTGTGGAAGGTTTCTTGTATACCTCCCTGCCAACCGATGTCGGTGAGTGACCGGCTGATCGCCGGGATAGTCCCTTTGCGCCGATAGATTTCCACGGCCTCACGAATGAGCCTGCGCTGGATCGGGGCGTCGGCAAGGGGATCGAAGCGGTGCCCCACGATTTCTCCGAGCAAAGGAAGAAATCTGTCTTCACAACGGTCGACGTCAAAGAGTTCGGGAAATCTATCGATCAGTTCCTTGAGATCATCGAATCTGGTCGCGGGGACATTGAGAAAAGTCTGCAGATCACCCGAGCCGTCACGCTCGCGGTAAAGCGGGGGCAGGAGGTCGATGAGTTTCTTCCCGAAGTAGGATGCCATCAAACAGCCCTCCTGACATCGAGATTCAGTGTGCCCAGGACGGCGATTTCACCGGCCCGGATTTCAACATCCTGCTGCGGAGTGAACATGTTCACGTGACTCACACCGCGCA
>WJJR01000314.1 GCA_014729565.1 Candidatus Zixiibacteriota bacterium
GTGTCCCGCCACCCCAGTGGAGTTGCAGGAGCTCCCGCTGCGGGCCGATCTTCGCAACGAGTTGATCGATCTCCCGATAGAGATAGTCCAGGTACCGCAGGACTGTATCCTGACGATTGGCGATGACCACATTGCACCCACAGTAGGTGCAGCGCTCCTCGCAAAACGGGATATGAACATAGACGGACAGGGGCCGATCGCTGGCCGCGTAGGCCTCGAGGTGCCTGACAAAGTCACCAGCAGCGAACTCTTCGGTCCAAACCGGTTCGGTCGGGTACGATGTATAGCGTGGGCCGGGACGGTCGTACTTGCGCAAAAGTTCGGTCGGTACAGATAGGTAGCGGTCGTCGGTCATGTGCATTGCCCTGCCGTTCAAAGGACTACGGTTACAGGACGAAGATGATTGGGTTAAGCGGCGGCCATGTCACCGGCAGGTCACACAGACGCCCAAATGGCGCAATTGTGACAATTTCGGTCGGCTATTCGGTATTTGCCGGCGGCGTATTGTGGACTGTTTCAACCAGCACCTTGACACTGTCTTCCGGCGTGGTCGGCAGAATCCCATGACCGAGATTGAAGATGTGCCCCTTGCCGGTGGCATCCATCTCCCGCATGATAGCACGAGCGCGCTCGCGGATATCGTCGTTGAAGCCATATAGTGCGAGCGGATCGAGATTGCCCTGCAAGGCGGTTTGTTTCGAACACTTCGACGCGGCATTGTTGAGCACCGTACGCCAGTCGACACTCATCACATCGCACTCGGTATCCGACAGTACATCAAGCAGATGCAACGATCCCCTAACGTACAGGATAACCGGGACCCCAGGCCGTTTCACCTTCGCCACCAGCTCCTTCATATGCGGAAAGACCCACGTCCGGTAGTCGGCCGCTGAGAGTAGCCCACCCCACGAATCAAAAATCTGGACCGCATTGGCGCCGGCGTCGATCTGCGCATTGAGATAGTCGGCCACCGCCTCGGCCATCTTGCGCATCAGTGATTGCGCGGCCTCCGGTTCACGGAAAAAGAACCGCCGCGCCACCGCAAACTCGCGCGATGTTGACCCCTCAATGGCATAACAAGTGAGTGTGAACGGTGCCCCGGCAAAACCAATCAGCGGGATGCGTCCCGGTAAGGAACGGCGAATTCGCTTCACCGCTTCAATGACAAAGCCCACCCCTTCCTGTACGTCGAGGGGCGCCAGATGCGCCACCTGGTCACCTCGACGGATCGGGTCGGCGATCTTGGGGCCACCATTGCCAAAGGAGACGGGGAGCCCCATCGGTGGGAGAATGGTCAGAATGTCGGAGAACAGAATCGCCGCATCGAGATCGAACTCCTCGATCGGCTGAAGTGTGACTCGTGCCGCCAACTCCGGCGTCGCACAGAGTTCTTCAAATGAGTGGCGTGCACGCACCGCACGGTACGATGCCTGGTACCGTCCGGCCTGACGCATGATCCAAATCGGCCGCCGTTGTACCGGACGGCCATAACAGGCCTCGATAAAATCTCGTTTAGGGGTGTCGTTCATATTAGGTCCAGATCTCATGTAACACGGGCGCCTCGTTTACACTGAGTCAACCGAAGTGCCCGCGCCGCACGGCCGGGACGGCCGTACTATGTTGACGGTGGAACGAACTTATATCCCGCGCCGAACACAGTCAGAAACATCTCCGGGTGAGCGGGATCATCCTCAAAATGCTTGCGCAAACGCAGCACGAAATTATCGATCGTTCGGGTGGTCGGGTACGCATCGTAGCCCCATACGCCGTCGAGCAGCATGTCCCGCGAGACCACCTCATTGGGATGCTCAGCGAAGAACTTGAGCATCATGCATTCTTTCCGAGTCAACGTCACGGTCCCGTGCGGCCCTTTGCCGGTGAAGGTCTTGAAGTTGATGACATTGCCACCGAACCGATACTCATCCTCGACCTTGCCTGGTGTCGCAAACCACGCCTGACGGCGAAAGATCGCTTTAATGCGGAGCAGCAACTCCTTTAACGAAAACGGCTTGGTGATGTAATCATCACCCCCGACTTCAAGTCCTTGTATACGGTCTTCCTCGTCGGATTTGGCCGTCAGAAAGAGAATCGGGACACGGCTGCCCTTCCCGCGAATCTCCTTGCAGACATCGTATCCGGATATTCCCGGGAGCATGATGTCGAGCAGAATGAGATCGAGATGTGTCGAATCGGCAATCTCCAGCGCCGAGGGGCCATCGGGAGCGACGATCGTTTTGTACCCTTCCATTTCCAGATTAAGCTGGATCCCCTGGGCAATGTGATCTTCGTCTTCGACGATCAGTATGGTCTTATTGATGCTCATGCCGTGGCTGCCCCGGATCGAACCACCGGGAGTTCGATCGTCACTGTCGTCCCCCGGCCAATGCCATCGGACCGGAGGGCGATTGTCCCTTTGTGAGCCTCAATGATCTCCCGGGCCAGATAGAGGCCCAACCCCGATCCGCTGACCCGCCGGGTCAGTTCATCCCCGGATCGGTAGAAACGTTCGAACACACGTCTTTGATCCGCCGGATCGATGCCGACTCCTTCATCGGCCACCCTGATAATCGCCCGTCGGTCGCGTGCGGTCAAGGCTACGGATACGGTTCGGCCCGATTCGGAGAGGTGAGTGTACTTGACGGCATTACCGATGACCGCACCAATGGCGCGCCGCAATTGCGCATCGTCGATGCTGACGATCACGCCCGGCTCCAGGTCCCGCTCAATCTCGACCCCGGCCCGCCCGGCGCGTCCCTCGTACATCTCGATATAGCGATTCAAGCAGACCGACAGGTCGCGCTCCTCCCGATGCAGATGGAAGGCGCGCTTGGCGAAGACTCCTGCCTCCAGTGTATCATCGATCATGCCCTGCAACCGGTCAACGTCCTGATTGATGCGGTCAAGACATTCGCGGTACTTCTCTTCGGGCAATGTGTGGGTCGACAGGGTCTCGCCATACAGACGAATCGACGCCAGGGGCGCCTTGAGTTCATGCGTCACGGCGGCGAGGAAGTTCTGCTGGCGCCGCTCGAATTCACGGGTCCGCCGGAGAGCGCGGTGAATGGTGAATGCACCGGCGGCAATCAAGAGCAGGAAGAACGCGCCTTCTCCCACAAACATGCGAAGACGAGCCCGCTGCTCGTCCTCGATCTCCGCTAGCGCGTCTGCGCTGATTGCCAGATGATCGATGGTAACCGCATCATCGGGCTCACGCCCGGTGTCGGAGACAGGTGTGTACTCAACAGTGGGGAACTGCTGTGCACAGAGCTGGTGCATTAACAACGCATCGAGCGTGATTGTCGCAATCCCCGCTGCGACCGGGATAGCCAACTGTCCAATCGGCTTCCCTTCCGACGGATTGGTCGCAATGATCGACTGTTCATTTCTCCGTCGATAGCCCACGGTCCGCCATCCGTCGAGATGCGACACGGCCACGCTGAGCGCGGCGGGGGTGTCAAACTCCGACCACGCGGCGGTCAGCGAATCCTCGAGCGCATGTACGCGGTCTCGCCAGGCTTCGAGCGCGCGGTGACGCTGCAATTCAAGTTGGCTCTTATTGAGGGCTAGGCGCTCGTCGGAGCTCGACACCTGGAACACAATCCACCACACCATTTGCGCGGTGAACAGCGCCGTCATGATCCAGAAGATCACGGTGGTGCGTCGTGATGTTTCCTGGAGCGGTGTGCTGCTCAAGCGGATTGTTCCAGTGGGGGTAAGCGCCGGATGCCATCGGCGAGCACCTCGACGGCCCGCTTCAAATCGGATTCGCCATGGGCTAAGCCGATAAAACCAACCTCAAATCCCGACGGCGCCAAATAGATCCCGTTATCCAATGCATGATGAAACAGTTCGCGATACCGCGCGGCCGATTGCGGTGCGATCGCCGACGGGTCGGTGGGACATTGCTTGCCGCCCAGGCAAAACCAGAAGATCGATCCCACTCGGTTCATGGCAACGCCATGATCTTCGAGCGTGATCGCCTCGCGCAGCATCGACTCGAAGGCCGCCCCGCGCTTCTCGAGCTGGCTGTACGCATTTTCGGATTCCAACACCTCGAGCGTGGCCAATCCTGCCATCATCGCGACCGGATTCCCCGAGAGCGTTCCGGCCTGATAGACCGAACCGAGTGGAGCGATCTTTTGCATGATCTTCTTGTTGCCGCCGAATGCGCCTACCGGCAGTCCGCCGCCAATGACTTTGCCAAAGGTCATCAGATCGGGTGTCAGACCATACTTCCCCGCTACCCCGGCACGGCTGACGCGGAAACCGGTGATGACCTCATCGAAGATGACCAATGCCCCATGTTCGTGGCAGAGGTCGATCAGTCCCTGCAGAAAACCCTGCTCGGGCAAAATCAAACCGCTATTTGCCGGAATCGGCTCGACAATGACACAGGCGATCTGATCCTTAAAGTTTTCGAAATATGTCTTCACCGAATCAAGGCTGTTGTACTTGGCCACGAGTGTGCTCTTGGCCACATCCGCCGGCACCCCCGATGACGTTGGTGTCCCGAACGTCGCCAGGCCGGAGCCGGCCTGCACGAGTAGGTAGTCGGCATGACCATGATAACAGCCGGCAAATTTGATAATGAGATCGCGTTCGGTATAGCCGCGCGCGAGACGAATCGCCGACATCGTTGCTTCCGTGCCTGAGGACACGAAGCGCACCTGGTCAACCGGTCCCACCCATCGGCACAGCTTTTCTGCCAGCAGCACCTCGGCTTCCGTCGGTGCGCCGAAGCTTGTGCCCTTCTTGATCGCCGACTGAATCGCATCGATTACCTTGGGATGGGCATGGCCCAAAATCAGCGGACCCCACGACATGCAGAAGTCGATGTACTTGTTCCCGTCGACATCGACGATCTGACACCCCTCCCCTTTGGCGATGAATCGCGGCGTCCCACCGACACCGCCGAACGCCCGCACGGGAGAATCGACACCGCCGGGAATGACCGCTTGCGCGCGCTTAAACAGACTTTCGGACTTCTCGGGGGACTTCATTGAGGCTGTCATGATGTGATCCAACCCTCACGCAGCATGTCGCGGAGATGATAGGTGAGAATGATCGATGCACCGGCGCGGGTGATCGCGGTGAGGTTCTCCATCACCAGATCGCGCTCATCGGCAAATCCATGTTGTGCCATCAACTTAACCGCTGTGTATTCACCGGATACATTATAGGCCGCGACCGGCAGATCGGTCGCCGCTGCCACATCGGAAATGACATCGAGGTACGCCAGCGCCGGCTTGACCATGATGATATCGGCGCCTTCTTCGATATCGAGTTGGGCTTCGGTGCGCGCCTCGCGACGGTTCCGCCAGTCCATCTGGTATGACTTGCGATCGCCGTGCTGCGGCGCCGACTCGGCCGCTTCACGGAACGGACCGTAGTACGCCGACGCATACTTGGCGGTGTAGGCCAGAATCGCCGTATTGGGAAATCCGGCATCGTCGAGTGCCTGACGAATCGCACCCACACGACCGTCCATCATGTCGGAGGGAGCCACCCAGTCGACTCCCGCTTCGGCCAGTCGGACGGCCATCTTGGCCAGGACCGAAAGTGACTCATCGTTGTCCACTTCGTGCTCGTTCAGTAGTCCGCAATGTCCGGAATCGGTGTAGGCACACAAACAGACGTCGGCGGAGATGAACAGATCGTCACTGAACTGATCGCGCAATTTCTCGATGGCCACCACCGCTGGATTGTCGTCGGCGTAAGCGCTGCGAGCGTCGGCGTGCTTATCATCGGTGACACCGAACAGCATGACACGTCGAATGCCCAGCTTGAGATCATCTTCAATCGATTTCACCAACTGATCCGGCGTCTCACGGAAGATGCCCGGCATCCCGGGAATCTCGTACCGTTCGGTGACTTCATCGGAAACGAAATACGGTTGGATCAGACGCTCGGCCGAGATGCGTGTCTCGGCCACGAGATCACGGATGATCGAATTGCGACGTAAACGGCGTGGTCGTCTAATGGGCCAGTAATCCATTGGTCACCTCGGCAAGACCCTCCAGTGAACGATCAACCGCCTCCCAGACAAGGGAGAACCCACGCTCTCTGAGGGCTCTGGTTGTGGACGGGCCGATACTGATCGGTACAATATCATCGGGGATCGCACCGGTATCCAGCAAGAATCGCGATGCGCTGGGGCTGGTGAACACCACGACATCCGGCGACGGCAGTGCTGAGACGGTGTCCTTGAGATTCGGATGGGCCACCGTGTCGTAGCAAACCAGACGCTCGAATTTCATCGTGCTGCCGCCGACGGTCGTCTCGAAGTCATCGGATGCTTTCGCGCTGCATGGAAACAGGATCGTCACGTGATCGCGCGTTACCTTGGAGACGAACTCATTTCCCAGCGAGACGGCATCGGCGACGGTCGATACAAAATCGGTCCGCCACCCTTCCTTCTTCATTGCCGCGGCGGTTTTGCGGCCGATTGCACCGAGCTTGGTCGCCTCGGGGATCGACTGCTTGTTGGCCACCAGCAGTTCCTTAAAGCGGGAGACGGTGACCTGGCTGGTAAACATGATCCAATTGTAGCGATCGAGATTGGCAAGGGCATCCTGTTGCTTGTGTTCATCACCCGATTCCACCGCGACAAAGACGGGGATGGCCGACACCTCGGCTGCTTCCGGATTGACGGCGTTGGCGAAGTCCGCCGCACGATCAGGTTCACGGGTCAGCCAAACATGGGCTCGACGGTCGCTCGGGCGTTGTGGCGTTCCCTGTCCGCGCAAATACCGCACGGCGGCATCGGCCATCGCACCAGAATCCTGTCCTGACAAGACGATGCGCCGCGCCGGCTGGCCGTTGATACGTCCTAAAAAGAGGCGGAGTGTGTAGCCGTCATCGGTCGCTTCAGCCGCCGACCCGAGGGGAAGCTGGCACCCTCCTTCGAGTTGACGCAGAATCTCTCGCTCCAACCAGACAGTCTGACGTGTCGCCTCTTCATCGATCAGGCGGACTGCGTCTTCGACTGCGGCGTCATTGTCGCGAATCTGGACGGCCAACGCTCCCTGGCCCGGCGCCGGCACAAAAACCGTCTCCGGAAGGCGGCTGACCACCAATCCATCAAGCGGGAGTTCCAACCGCTCCACGCCGGCGGCGGCGATCATGATAGCGTCGTAGTTCCCCTCCCGGGCCTTTCGCACACGGGTGGGGACATTCCCACGCAGCGGTTGCACATCGAGATCGGGCCGCAGGTACTGCAGTTGTGCGACACGACGGGCCGAGGTCGTTCCGACCTTCGCACCCTTTTTCAAATAGAGGAATTGTGAATCGTCGCGGGACTCCGGACGCATCAGCACCATATCACGCCGGTCAGCGCGATTGAGCACTGCACCCAGTGTGAGACCATCGGGCATCGTGGTCTGGAGATCTTTCAGAGAGTGAACCGCCAGGTCGACCGTTCCATCGAGAAGGGCGGCCTCGATTTCCTTCGTCCAGAAGCCTTTGCCCTCCATCTTATCGAACGAGGTCGTCTGGTCAGCGTCGCCGGTGGTCTTAATGACGACGATTTCGGCCTCTACCCCGGCCTTCTCATGCAACAAGGCCCGCACAAGGCGGGCCTGCCACATCGCGAGATCACTTCCACGTGTGCCGATTTTCATTAGAGCATGAATGTGTGTTTGCCGTCCAGAACGCAAGACCGGCCTTCGTGCCTGGCGCAGCGATTGGCCGATGGATCCTCGGTGTCGATGTTGGTCTCCGCGCGCGTCTGCACACAGCCGTAGCCGGCGATCATAGCGCAGCTACCGTGCGAGGTATCGGCCTGCTCAGCGAGTGCGCTGACCGGCAGATTGTTGGTATAGCGAACGAGCTTCTCGACGAAGTGCGTCAGGTTCTTGCGTTCGCTGTCGTCAAGATCCTGCAGCTTGGAATCGAATAACCGGTCGAGCCCGGCGTGCGCGTAGGCCATCGCTTCGTTGAGCGCCGACGCAAACACCGGACGGAATTGGCGTTCGGCATTCTGACGATGTGCGCGGCCGACTTCGATGTCGACGATGCGCTCGGCCTGATCGACCGCTTTGAAGCGTTCCCGACGGTTCTTGTCAGCGGTTTGCCGGAACCGCGGGATGTCGCGGTAGACGACGTTTCGCATTTCGGCAACGGTTGCGTCGATATCGTGTGGAATCGCCAGATCGATCAATAGCAGCGGGAGGTCACTGTCACGGTTTGCCAGCAGGGCCTGTACCTCTTGCTGCCCGAGAATCGTATGCGGCGCGGCCGTGGCCGAGAAGACAACATCGACCGCCGGGGCGTGGTTGACAAAGTCAGTAATGCTCATCGCCTTGGCGTTGAACTTCTCAGCGAGAGCGGCGCCCCGGTCGGTGGACCGGTTCACGATAATCAATTCGACGTCGTCACGAGCCTTGAAATGCGCCGCCAGCTTCTCGGTCATCGGCCCAACTCCGACCAAGGCGATGATCGAGTGGTCACGACCGTACAGGTGGCATTCAACTTCACCGACGACCAGCGAGACCATGGAGACCGTGTGCTCGCCTAGCGGGGTCTCGCGGCGGATCTTCTTGGCTACACGAAACGCTTCGGTGAAGACGCTCTCCATCTGGTTGGCGCAGAGACCCATCTCACGCGCATCGCTGAACGCCTTCTTGACCTGACCCAACACCTGGGCTTCGCCCACCATCATCGAATCCAGAGAACCAGCTACTCGATAGAGGTGCTTGAGGGCGCGGAAGGCCGAGTGACAGTAGATGTCAGACGGCTCAAACGACACTTGAGGGTTATCGCGTAAGAAGAAATCTAACAGTTTGTTACGGCGGCCGGTCGCAGGCTCATCGCCGTCGGCGATATAGTAGAATTCCACCCGGTTGCACGTAAAGACGGCGACCAACTCAGAGAAACCGCATGCCTCCTTCAACTCCTGGAGACGCTGTGGACGATCACCCTCCGGAATGGTGAGGGCACTGAGCAGGCTGATGTTGCCACCCCTAATCGACGAACCAATGACACCAAACGAAATCATGAGCGCGGGACCTCCCAACTGATACGCCCGGAATAAACCCCAGCACTTGTGAAGCTTGTCACAGCGCTGTCATCGGGGAGGTTTAACGTCTCGATTCGCCTGATTTGTGACAATTTACGTCTCTCTTTCCACCACTCACGTACTGCCATGCAGAGTATGATACGCGCGACGTGAACAATACAACGTCAAATCAGGCGGATGTCATGGCCTTTTGACAATCTGAATTGGCCTGGGATCTGCATGGCGGATTGGCCGGGGCGACGTCACGTCAGACGACGTGTGGGCCTTCCGACTCCTCGTCCGCATCCGCTCCGACCTCGTTTTCAGCACGAGGACCGGACTCGGGGAGCTTGGCAGAGCGTTGGAATGCCCAGGTCAGAATCGGCGGGGTCATCATCGTCGTGATGATGACCATGATCACGACGGCAGAGTAGATACCCGGCGTGATGATGGCCTCCTCCCCGATGTGCAGACTGAGACCAATACTGGCAAAGATAAGCCCGACCTCGCCTCGGGGAACCATCCCCAGACCAACGATCCAGCGATTGGTGGCCTTGGCAAGGACTCCAAGCGATGACAGTTGCTTGCCCAGAATCGCTGCAATCGTCAGAATCGCAGCGAAGCCCAGCACGGCGGAATTCCCGAACGTGCTGAGATCGACTCGCATGCCCATGTGCACGAAGAAGACCGGGACCAGAAACATCGCAATCGGCTGGAGCACCTCCTCGAGGTGACGTCGGGTCAGGTTGGGCAGGTCGCGGTAGTAGACTTCGTCTAGGACCAGTCCGGCGGCAAATGCACCCACAATCGGCGCCAACCCGGCCACGGCCGCCAGCACCGACAGCGCGAAACAGGTGATTAGACCTGTGATCAGGAGCATGCCCTGCACACGCAGATAGTTCGCAACTCGAAAGAGCGGCCGATAGATCAGCCGGCTGAGCACAATCGCGCCACCGAGGAACAACACCGCTTTGGCGATGATCCAGAGAATCCCCAGCGACGAGAGTCCCTCTCCCCCGCCGGCCGACGATATCACGCCCGCGACCACGGCGAGGATGATCAACCCCATGACGTCATCAATGACCGCCGCCCCCAGGATGATCTTGGCCTCGCTGGTCTGCATGCGGTTAATGTCTTTAAGAACACGCGCGGTGATGCCCACCGAGGTCGCCGTGAGTGTGGCCCCCAGGAAGACGTGCACATACACCGATGATTCGGGATAGAACCAGGCGCCAACGCCCCATCCCAGGAAGAACGGTGCGATCACACCCAGCAGCGCCACCAGCAGCGACGACATCCCCACCTTCATCATCTCGCCGATGTTCGATTCCAGACCGACCTCGAACAGGAGGATGATTACCCCGACCTCGGCAAGGATCTCGATGGTGTTGTAGTCCTTGATCGGCTCAAACCAATCAAGCCCGACGAGGGCCAGACTCCCCAGCACCACACCAATCACCAACTCGCCCAGTACGGCGGGCTGGTTGATCCGCGCAGAGAGATCACCACCGATCTTGGCGGCAATCAGAATCACGACCAGTGCCGTGAGGATTTCGACGACACCTTCGCCGCCATTCTCCCCGCCGTGGCCGGTCACGGACATGGCGACCGAGACGGAGAGGAGCATTGCCAGAATGGCGATGCCCAAAATCGATAATGGCCTTTGTTTTGTCATAGCGGATGATGGTAGGGCTGTGACGTGCGGTTGGGAAGCTGTATCTCGATCACTCTCAGCAAATTGACATCATGACGATCGCCAATCAGGTCTCGCCGCCGTTCGTGCTGAGGAAAATGCAGCGTCCCAGCTCGGGGGCGTACGCCTGGCAGCGCGCATAGTCGCCGAACGGGATCTGCCCATCAAACCCAAAGCAGTCCAAATCCAAATCACGGCAGGGGATTTCGCGTCGCTCCGGCCAGATAATCGACGTCGCGTGAGCGTTTCGTTCCAGTGTGAATACCGTCATGTTGGTCGTCTAACAGGCGGCGCCACGACAATCCTTGTGTTCACCGCATATTCATCACCAAAGTACAATTCGAACTTGTAAATGCCCGCCATTGCCGATGCGACCGGGTGTGTGTGCCACGGCAGTGTGTATTGACCCGGCTCCTGCTCTCCGAGCGGCATCAAAATGATGATTTCTCCAGCGGCGGTCAGGAAGCGGGCTTCCACCGTGGTGGTTTCGTAGACGGTGTACCGTATCCGGTTGCCGAGCCAGGCGGCCTGTTGCCCAATCATAAAGTACACGTCGCCGACTGCGGCCGTCGATTCGCCGGTGTTCTCTGTGTCGTCGCAATGACCCACCGGTGATGGCATCAGTACTGCCGCCGTCACCAACACCATCACGAAGACAGCCACTTGTGAACGAGTACTACACAGCATCGTGTTCGTGCTCCTGTTATCGATTGTCCACTCCCGACCGCTCTTCCGACGAACGCACCGTTTGCGGTTCTTTCAGACCGTATTCATACAGTTTGTTGCGCAACGTCCGCGATGAGATTCCCAGTTTATCGGCCGCCCTGGTCTGATTGCCGCCTTCCGCCTCGAGCGTCGCGAGAATCAACTGCTTTTCCATTTCATAGATCGACATCCCTGCTTCCAGCCCTGCGGATTGTTTGCGCGCCCCGCCGGTCACCAATTCACGCGGAAAATCGTCGGGACTCAAGGTGTCCCCGGACGCTGTGACAATGGCGCGTTCGATGAAGTTTTCCAATTCACGAACATTGCCCGGCCAGCGATACTGCTCAAACAGTTTGAACACGCTGTCAGACACCCGCTTGACACTGCGCCCGTTTTCGGCATTATAGCGACGCACGAAATGTTCCACCAGCGACGGAATGTCGTGTGTTCGGTCGCGCAACGGCGGCAAATCGATGGTCACGACGTTGATACGATAGTACAAGTCTTCACGGAAATTCCCATTGGCAATCTCGGTCGGGAGATGACGGTTTGTCGTGGCGATCACGCGCACGTCAATGGGGATCTTTTTATCCGACCCCAATCGCTGAATGTACCGCTCCTGCAACACGCGCAGCAATTTCGCCTGCAGGGTGGGCGGTATTTCCGAGATCTCGTCCAGCAGCAGTGTGCCACCGTCGGAGGACTCGAACAGCCCCTTGCGTTGACGAATCGCATTCGTGAAGGCGCCCTTCTCGTGACCGAACAGTTCACTCTCAAAGAGTGCTTCGGGAAGTGCTGCGCAATTGATCGCTTCGAACGGACCTTCACGACGCGGCCCGCGATAGTGAATGGCCCGCGCCACCAACTCTTTGCCGGTGCCCGATTCCCCGGTAATCAAAACGGTCGCACGCGATTTGGCCACCGCATCGATCATGTCGAACACTTGGTGCATCGGCGACGATTGGCCGATCAATTGATCGGCGGAAAACCGGCGGTGCACCGCTTCACGCAACATCCGGTTTTCAACTTTGAGCCGGCGGTATTCCAACGCCCGCGACACGACCGCCTCGGTGGCTTCGGCGCCGACGGGTTTGACGAGATACTCGAATGCGCCCGCTTTCATCGCGCGCACCGCATCGCCGATTTCACCGAACGCCGTCATAATGATCGTCACGGTATCGGGAGCGAGACGGCGCACACGATCGAGCAACTCGAGTCCGTCTATCCCCTCCATGCGGACATCGGAAATGATCAGATCGAATTCGCGATCATCGATCTGCTCCAGTGCCTCTTCGGCCGAATACGCCCGAGACACTTCGAGATCCGATTCGGCCAGTGTGGTCGCCAGGAAGTCATTGACCAGGGGATCGTCATCAACGACCAGAACAGATGCGGGCATGAATTATCCTTCCTCACTTATGGGCGGCAGAACAATCGAGACGGTAGTGCCGGCTCCCGATTGGCTGTCAATCGTAACCGTCCCGCCATGTGCTTCGACAAACTTCCGCGCGGTCGCCAACCCCAATCCGGTGCCTTTCTTCTTCGTTGTCACAAACGGCGAGAAGACTCGCTCGCGCATCTCGGCATCGATACCGGGACCATTATCGGTGATGCAAACGGAGAGTGAACCGTCGGTCAGCAGTTGCGAGTCCACTTCCACGTGACCGTCGTCGCGGACCGCATGTTCAGCGTTTTCCAACACATTCCAAATCGCCTGACGCAGACACAGACCATCGGCACGACCGGTGGGGAGCCGTTCGGGGAACCGTCGTTTCAAGGTCAACCGTGCGCCCCGGCGGCGGGCATTGTCTTCGTACTGGTCGAGCGTTGTGTCGAGGAACGGCCGCCATTCGAGCGGACGCAACGTCAACTTCGGCTCACGGGCGAATTCCAGCAATCGTCCAACCAGTAAATTCAAGTGATGCGCACCGGTCACGATCTTATTGACCATGTCTTTTCGCTTCGGATCGCCATCGGAGTTCCGCGCCAGCAGCTCGGCAAATCCAATAATTCCCCCGAGTGGATTGCGGATTTCATGTGCTACAGTGGCGGACATCTCGCCCAGCGCCGCCAGTGTGCGCATCCGCGTTAGTTCGTGGTGCATCCGTTCGGATTGGGTCATGTCGGTGAAGACTTCCAGCGCCCCCTCGGACGGTGAAGTCCCCAGTCGGATGGTCGATACGGAGACGATTAGTGGCATCGCGCCCGGCCGTGGGTATTCCCTTCGTTGTTCATTGACCGGATCGGCCCCTTGTGCGCACGCCAGCGCCGTCGCGGGATCATCCCGACGGTCCGGCCATACCTCGGCGTAGGGACGATTGAGCACTGCATCGGGCGACTTGTCGAGCAAGCGCGCCGCTGCGGGATTGAACAGGCGGACAATACCGTTGCCGTCAACGGTAATAATGCCCGCCGTGACGGCGGCCACAATCCGGTCGCGGTACGCCGCCAGTCGGCTGTTGGCCTCCGCCGCCAGGTGGAGGCTGTCGTTCATCGAAGCCAGCTCGGCGTTCAGTTCGGCGTGCTTCGCCTCCAGCTCGGCGTAGTCGGCCTGCAGCCGGTCGATCATGCGCGAGAAAGCCTCGACCGAACGAGTCCATCCCTCGATGTTCTTGGTCTCTATGACGTTTTGCTGCGCCGTAACGCGAGAAGACTGCTCCGGCATACGGACCCCCCAGTGCGGATCAATATATCGGGAGCGTGAGTGTACGCAATATCTAATGCCAGCGGCGGCCGGCCCTGTCGAACAAATATGTATCCTCGGAAGCTGTTTGCAGTAAGACGCTTACAGGCACAGCTCAACGTTAGCTCGATTCCGGAACCCGGGGCCGCCCGGCTGTCTGCGCGCGATGCTCCCGCAGTTGGCTTTCGATGTTGGTGATGCGGTCGCGGAGGGTATCGATCTCCGCGTGGAGTTCCTGCTCCCGGATCGCCCGGTCGACAATGTCGCGAAGATCCTGGAGCTTAAACGGCTTGATGATGTAATCGTAGGCGCCCAGGCGCAGTGCTTCAATCGATGTGTCGATCGTGGGATAGCCGGTCATGATAATGACCGGTGTCTTCGTGTCAATTGCACGGATATCGCTGAGCGTCTCGATACCACTCTTCCCAGGCATCTTGAGATCGACGAGGACGGCGCTGAACGTCCCTTGACGGAACGCGTCGACACCGGCGTTGCCATCCGCTGCGGTCACTGGCTCGAAGTCGAGCTTTTCGAAGAAGTCGATCAACAAGTCACGGACAAAGACTTCGTCGTCGATGACAAGAACACGCCGGTTCCCACGGTTTGTCATGATGTCTCCTCTTGATGGCCGCCAGTTGTCTGCCGGTCGACGGCGGTTTCGACGGCGCGGCGCAAATGGGTCAGATTGACCGGCTTGACGAAGTAGTCGTCGACCTTGCGCCGCAGCGCTTCGATGGCTGACTCAACCGAGGGATAACCGGTGATCAGAATGATCGGCAGATCGCCGTGGTTGGAACGGATCTCTTCAGTCAATTGGAGGCCGTCCATGTCGGGCATTTTGATGTCCAGGATAACGGTATCGAACGATTCCTCGTTGATGAGCGAGAGCGCACTCTGCCCGTTCTCGGCGACGGTGATCTCAAAATCCCGCGCCGAGAAGTAATCGTACAGCAGATCGCGGATCAGCAGTTCATCATCCACAATCAACAGGTGCGGTCGTTCGCTCATGCGGCAGGCTCCCCGTTCGACTATCGATCACACGGAATGACCGAAACTACCTGGTTTCGGCCGTTGCGCCGGTTCCCGACAAGGCCGACACGGCCGCATCTTCGGCACTGAAAATTTCAAATACATTCGCCAACTGGGTGATCTCGAAGATCTCCTGCACATACGGAGCGAGGTTCGAGAGCACGAGCCGGCCATCCGCCAGACGCACGTCCTTGAGAATTGATACCATGGCGCCCAGTCCGGAGCTGTTGATGAAGTCGACCCGCTCCATGTTCAGTACGATATTGGTCCGCTGCCGCTGCAACCGTTCGCGAATGTTGTCTTTGAGCGTGTTTGAGGTGACCAGATCAATCCGTCCCGTCACCCGCATCACGTCGACATCGTTGAATGATTCGACCCGTGAATCCATTGTTCGTCCTCCTTCACCGGCACGCTCCCCGCGCCCCCTCACGTGATTCTTCGTATCATGAATACCTTGTGTCTTAAACGACATACTGACCAGCGTCCCACCGCCGTCCCGTGGACGGATGTCGTAGGAGTGTGTGAGTTGCCGAATCAGTTCGAGCCCGCGTCCTCCCGTCTGCTCCCACTGCTCAGGCGTCGGTGGTTTGGGCGGTGACCATCCCCACTGCCCGTGGTCACCGACATCGGCCCGCATCGTGTTTGTGTCCAGCCAGAGCGAGACAAAGACCGTCGGTGACGCGGCGTCGGGCTTGGCGTGGATGACGGCGTTCGTCACGGCTTCCGTGACCGCCACGATCACCCGATGGCCGTCGGCGAAACCCAATCCGCCTGCCGCACACCAGTCCTGCAGAATGGGATACAACTGATCCAGAATGGACAGGTCGCCTGGCAGTTCGTTCTCGTAGAAGCAGCGCGCGGTGGTCACGATCCTGCCTTTCCCAATTCCACAAAGACTGCAGTAACGTCATCTATGTAATCGGCATGAGTGTAGTCGGCCTCAAGGGACCGGCGCAGCTTCAGCAGGAACTCGCCGGGCGATGCATCTCCGTGGCGCTTCAGGAAGTCTTCCAGCCGGGTGCGCCCGAACAGTTCGCCCCGCTTGTTGGCCGACTCGATGACACCGTCGGTATAGGCCAGAAGCCGATCACCATGCTCATAGCTGACCGTGGACTCGATGTACTGGAATTCGTCGAATTGCCCGAGAAAGACGCCGCCCTGCCCCAATTGCTCGATCTGGCCATCCCGGACACGTCTCAGCAGTGGCGGTAAATGGCCGGCGTTCGTGTACGTAATTGACCGGTCCTGCGGATTGACCAATGCGAGATAGAAGGTGATAAACATCTCCTTTTGATCGGTCAAATCGGCGCACACGACCCGGTTGATCTCATTGACGATATCGGCCACGGAACCGGTGCGCTGGGCGGCGCTTCGCACCACCGAACGTGCGGCGGTCATCAGGAGTGCGGCCGGAACCCCCTTGGATGAGACATCGCCAACGGCCAGGAAGAACGAGCCTCCGGGTCCGGGCAACACATCGAAGTAGTCGCCGCCCACCCGGCGTGCGGGGATATACAGCGAATCCACCGTCGCCCCGCACACATTGAGTTGGGCCTGTGGTACCAGCGTTCGTTGAACTTCTGCCGCCAGGCTCAATTCCTGTTCCATACGTTGCTTTTCGAGAGATTCCGAGAGGAGGCGCGCGTTCTCAACGGCAACAGATGCGAAGCTGACCAGTTTGGCCAGTAAGTCGTGATCACGATCACTGAAATCGCCACCGGTGAGTTTGTTGACAATGACCACGCATCCGACGACATCGTCTGTGCCGCGGATCGGCTGACTTAACACACTGTCGATTTGGAGGACAACTCCCTCGATTGCGATGGGAGATCCTCGGTAGGGAGCGAGTTTCACGCCCTCGCCGGTTTCGACCGTACGATCGACAATCGGTTGATTGCCCCAACGGATACGCGGCAGGACACGGTCGTCGAGCCCATACGAGATTCTCGGCGTCAAACCGTCCGGCGTCTTCAGCACGATGGCGCCGACCTGTCCGCTCACCGCGCGCAGGGCCATTTCCATCAAGGCCGCGAGGACCTCCTCGAGATTGAGGATGGACGCCAACATTGCGCCCATGTCCGCGAGCCCGTCGTATTCCGCCGACAGCCGTTCGAGTTCGATTTCCAGTTCGCGAATACGCTCTTCGTAGTCGACGACTGCCGTTGCGGTCTCTCGCTCCGCGTTCAGCATGTCTCGGTCCCCTGTCGTTTCTCCACCCCGCCCCATGTATTTATCGGACAACGTGTAAGAACCTGAAGGGGGCGGTGGTGAGAGGGCGGTCGAGGGAGAGTCGCTTAATCTCTGACGACATAACCTCTCGTAGGTACGGCTCTTGGCCGCACCGGGCCGGCTGAGAGCCGGACTGTACGCGGTATGAAGGTGGCTTCTTCGATTTGGTACTTTAACCAGTGGTCAGATCTTCAACCGCGGCCTCATCATCCATTGGCTCGCGGAGAAAGTGCCGGTAGACATCGAAAACACCGACAAAGACGGCCGAGACGACCGGTCCCAGGATCAATCCCAAAAAGCCAAACACCTGAAGTCCGCCGAGGATCGAGAAGAACATCAACAGCGGATGAATATGGGTGCGCCCGGAGATCAGCATGGGGCGGAGCAGGTTGTCGATCTGGGAAACGACCACGGTTCCGAAGGTGATCATGATGATGGCTTCAACATACTGGCCCGCCAGTGCGAGCATAATCGCGGCCGGAATGTAGACCACGAAGGCGCCGATGAACGGAAGCAGCGAGAAGAAGCCCATCACCGTTCCCCAAAATACCGGTGACGGCACACCCAACATCCAGAACAGGAGTCCCCCCAGAGTGCCCTGGGCCGCCGCAACGACTAAACCACCGTAGATCGTGGCGCGGACGACATCGGTCAGGTGGTCCAGAATCTGGCGTGCGCGGTCATGCGGTAACGGAATCGAATCGCGCACCATGCGCATCAGACCGTCACCATCGCGAAAGAGATAGAAGATCGTCAAGATGATAAGAGCGAAATGGAAGACCGCGACGCCAACGTTTGTGATGAACTTCGCGGTGTTGCTCACTACAAATCCACTGATCAATTGCAGCGCATTCGACACAGCGCCTTTCAGATCCCACTGGGAGGTGTCCACGATGCCGTCGAGTCGACCGAGAATGTCCTGTACAATCGGGTGATTGCGCACGTCCAACCACGACAATGTCTCTTCGGAGAGGCTTTCCTGAACCCGCTCGTACAGATTCGTTGCTTCCCCGACCAGGGCGATCCCGAGGTAGGACAATGGCGCGATAATGACGATAAAGACGAGGATCGTCAGGATCATCGCCACCATGTTCTTGCGCCGGTATTTTTGCACCGCCCATTTGTTCAGCGGGTGGATCGTGACTACCAGGATAACACTCCAGGCGATCGGAATGAAAAATGGCTCCATGATCCGATAGAACAGCACGAACACCGCGGCCATGAGAATCAACACAGCCACGGCAAACAACACTTCGCGCTTAATCAATTGCGGCATCCCGGCACCATCCTTGGTCGTTCCGCGCTGGAAACGCCTACAGATTAGCTAGTCGGCAGATCGGCGTCAATGGAAGACGTTGTCTCGGGTCCGACCACCGCCGATCAGACGCCATAGCAGCAGCCCGAACGGTCGATCGGCGTGTTCTGCGAAGGTCCTATAGCAATTATCAGAAGAACTTTCCGACACCAGCGTGCCGTCATGCGCCCTCGCGTGACGGCAGGGTGAAAGCAGACAGGTGTTCTGATAACCGCTCTTGAAGTCAGCTATACGTCATCCGGACCGTAATGTCCTTCCATACTCCAAGGCTGTTCTGATTTGACCGACCGACACGAGACCGGTGCGGGCTGCCGACCTACGAAGTGCCGTGCGCCACTACGTTTCGATGATATGATGCCTCGGTTGATCAAGGAGTATGTTGCTCTTGCCCCAATCCGAGGTCGCCTCACTGAACTGCTTGGAATTCACAAACGCCTCATAGGCGGCTTTGCTGTCCCATTCGGAGACAATCAGGAAGATACTTGGCTCCGCTACATGCTTGAACAGTCGTGATTCTCGGTGACCGTCGGCCGAGCGCATTACATCGAGAATACCGGCGTAGGCATTCTGGAAGGCTGTTTCTTTGTCGGGGTGAACCGGGTATGTCATGTACACAACTGCCACTGCAACCTCCACGGGAAAATGTGTCGAGTGAGTACCAAAGCGACTGTAGAATACAGCGCGTCTCGCCGAAAGGCAATTACGGTCGACCTCGGTATGGATTGGTCAGGGTTAAACATTGTCGGGGCACGCAGCCGGATTGCAATGGATCCGGACGCCCATCGCCGGACCGGTGCGACTATGAGCCGCACGTAGGCGACGCAAAGACGAGTTTTTCAACAGGCCGATTCCCTCAGATCAACCATCACATTCGCTTCACAATGTCCGGGCGAATCGTAACGGCACAATCAGACTTGCTCAATGGCGGTCATGATCTCCTGCAACATTGAATCGGCATTCGTTGGGTCGGAGAACGAGATCGGGGGTTTAAACCGCACCGTCAGATCATGTCCGACCTTGCGGAAGATCAGTCCTTTCTTACGGAATACCTTTGCGAAGCCGTCAATGACCACCGGAATGACGATCGGGCGGAACTGACGGATGATATGGCACACTCCCCTCCGCCCCTTGGCGAAGGGAGTCGTCGTTCCCTGCGGAAAGGTGATCACCCAACCGGCGTCGATCGCGTGCCCTATGGAGGCGTAGTCCGGTAAGCGAGCCGTGCGGCTCACGTCGCGAGCGCCCTCCCGCCAGACACGCCTGGTCATCACCGCTCCGCTGTAGGCCAGCAGACGAGGAATGGTTCCGCTTCGCATGGTCTCTTCGGCAGCCACATAGTACACATTCACCTTTAAGTTGAACAGGTACAAGGGATTTCCCAGGGATTCACGATGGCCGTTTCGGACTGCCGCAAAGATGTGATACAAAGCGATCACGTCGGTGAAGTATGTCTGATGATTTGAGACAAACAACACTCCGCGATCGGGCAACGAGAGCAAGTGCTCCCCTCCGCGAATGTGCAGACGATTGAGCAGTGCAAAGCCGGGATACGTCAACGTGCCGACGGTTGCCATCAGCAAATACTTCAACGGGACGAACGCGCCTAAGAAATCTCTCTGACTCATGATGCTACCATACGAGCAGTATCATCACTCCAAAGCCACCCGGAGGTTACACATATGACACGCAGGATGTTGTAGTACCTGGGGCACGACCAAATCAAGTCCTTTTGACAGTGGGCCCCGGCGGTCATGGTCTCGACGCGCCATGAAGAAGGGACGCCACTTCATCGGAGTCCATCCCCTCTTAGAATTGCGTTGCGGCGGTGGCTGGTGTAACTTGGACTAGACACTTCTGCCGGTGACATGACCGATCCCAAGCTGTACGCGCATTCGCTGTTGGAGATTCGAAGATGCTGACCGGAGTCCACATTCTGTTGACGTACACGTGCAGTTACGAGTGCGACCACTGCTTTCTCCACTGCAGTCCCCGTGCCTCGGGCACATTCACTGTCGGGCAATTGCGGTCGCTGTTTGACGAGATCGATACGCTCGGCACGGTTACCTCAGTCTATTTCGAGGGTGGTGAGTCGTTTCTGTACTATCCGCTCCTGGTGGAAGGCATCCGCCTGGCACGCGCACGGGATTGGGAAGTTGGGATTGTCACCAATGGGTACTGGGCCACATCGGTCGAGGACGCGCAACTGTGGCTTAAGCCGTTGCATCAACTCGGCATCGCCGACCTCAGTGTCAGCAACGACGAGTTTCACCATTCCGGCGATGGGCCAAATCGTGCGGAGATCGCCTACGCGGCGGCAACAGACATGGGTATGTCCCCCAGCACGATTCGCATTGAACCGGCCACAATTCTTCTTCATTCGCAAGAAGATATCGCTAAGGGCGAACCGGTTATCGGCGGCGACGTCAAGTTGACCGGACGGGCTGCGGAGAAGCTCACTGATGGATTGCCGCGACGCTCATGGGAATCGATGACAACATGTCCGCGCGAGGAATTGGAGCACCCAAAGCGCGTCCATGTTGATGCGTTCGGACATGTGCACATGTGCCAGGGGTTGAGCATGGGCAACATGTGGGAGACGCCACTATCTGAACTCGTCACGAATTATCGTGCACAAGATCATCCGATTTCCGGGCCCTTAGTCAACGGAGGGCCCGCTGAACTGGCGCGTCGTTACGGTATCACCCACGACAATGAGTATGTCGATGAGTGTCATTTCTGTTATATGCTGCGGAAGACCATCATCGACCAATTTCCACAGTATCTGGCGCCACGGTTGGTCTACGGTTTTGAGTA
>WJJR01000315.1 GCA_014729565.1 Candidatus Zixiibacteriota bacterium
CTTGTAGATTTTGATCAGGACGTCGGCGGCCTTCTCGATCTCGAGGGCTTGGCTGGTCACCAGCGATGGGAATTCATCATTGTAAAAGGCCCGTAGCCTGATGCGGATGTCGCGCTCGGCCGCCTCCTGCGACTCGTACTCCTCCGAGATGATGCGCACGCCCTCGCGCTTGATATAGGGAAGGTCGCGGGAAATCTCACCGGTCACGAGCGCCAAATCGACGGCCACTTCGGGGACTTCGTAGGTATGCGATGGTCGATTGTGGCAGTCCATGCAGTCCATAACGCGACGCGGCATGTTGCGCAACGAGTCGATCGGAATCGGCGTGTCGTCCCACACGTACTCGGTTTGCCGTCCCTCCAGATCGGTCATATGAATGTAGAGAATGGTGTCGCGTTCATCGTCTGCGGCAACATATTCGATCCGATTCTTGATGTTCATGTGCCAGTGAATACCGGCCGTGCCTCCTTCGGCGGGACTGCCGCCCCCCACCTTCATCAACAGGACGTTCTTGTACTGGCTGTTCGCGGAATCCTCACGATAGCGAGTATTCACTGTCAGTTTGGAACTGTGGAATTTCTCGGGCCAGTGGCACTGTTCGCAGGTTTCGCGAGCCGGGCGCAGATTCTCGATCGGTGTCGGGATGGGCCGTTCATAAGTATCGAGTGTCACGGCCACCACCTGACCCAATCCGGACAGCTTGGACTTCACGTACCAGTTAGCGCCTTCACCGATATGGCATTCCACACAGGGAACGCGTGCGTGGGGTGAATTGCGATACGACGTCAATTCCGGTTCCATCACTGTGTGGCACACCTCCCCACAGAATTGCGTCGTGTCCATAAACAACACACTCTGGTAGACCGTTGCGCCGACAAAGGCGAAGACGGCGGTGGCAATCACCACGAACGAGAGAATACGTCTGCGTGTGCGTGCATGCTCGAGATTGACTTCAATTTTGATGTGCCCAACAGGCTTCCCGGCGCGTCGCCGCTCCCACGCCTTGCCGACCGGGATCAGAATGACCCCAAACACCATAATCGCGGGCAACACCAGAAACGAAACCACACCGATGTAGGGGTTGAAGTCGAACCCCATATATTCGGCCATCAAAATGAAAACGATGATGATAACCGACACACTGGCGATCAACAAGCCGGCGTAGCTGATATAGTTCGATGTAAAGCGCCTTCCTACCATCTTAATCTCCTGACCACGGATCATTTGCCCCCACGGGGAATCTCCTCTGTGGAGGGTGCGCAAGTAAGGCGAGTGCCTGTACCAATGTCAATGTGTGACTCGCGGCAACCATCTATCGATACCCGAACACCTGCGCCCAGACAATCAGGAAGATCAGTCCCAGTCCGATCAACAGCGCAATCGCGCCAAAGACCTTGCTTCCCTTGACAAACGACTCCGGCAGCGGATCGACTACCAGCTTCTTCAGTTGCTTCGTGCGCACCAGTTCTTCGAACTCACGCGGACGGTCGTGGCGGAACTCTTCCAGCGACACGCGCCCGGTGAAGATCACCGGATCCATCGGGAATTTGTCCGGGCGGAAGTGCGTGTTGAAGAAGTGCACCGTAAAGATGAACGCCGTCGCCAGCAACGCTTCATCGGAGTGAATAATGGTCGCCACATTGACCATCCAACCGGGCAGAAATCGCGTGAACAACTCCGGAAACCAGAGAATCAAGCCGGTCGATCCGATGACAATCACACCCCAGAAGACGGCGAAGTAGTCGAACTTCTCCCAGTATGTCCACCGTCCGTACCGCGGCCGCGGACCGAGTCCGATGAACCACTTGAACGTATCAATGGCGTCACGCACGTCCTGCTTTGTGGGTAGCATCGTCGACGGGCCAGTCAGGAACTGCTTCCACGTCTTGCGCTCCCTGCGTTTACGCTGAAACAGGTCGTAGATGTGCACGCCAAAGTAGAAGAAGGTGATCACGGCGCACACACGATGGATGAATCCGGCCGACTCGTACCCGCCGAGCGCTTGTGAGATCCAGTGTGCCCAGTCGAGATACGAGAACTTGAGCGTCATTCCGGTCACGGCGAGGCCGAGAAAGCTGATAATGACGAGCACGTGCAACTGTCGTTGGCGACGGGAGAAGCGTTTGATCTCCTGTCCACGCGAGGCCAGCTTCAAGGCTTTGTGCTGACGCATCGCCTGGAAGGACCGCGGCAGCCAGAGAATCGTATGCGCACCGGCGATCGCCAATGTTCCGATCAACAGCGAGGTCATGAACCAGAACGAATAAAACAGGTACGGGTACTTGTCCTTGTCGTGGTGTGTGGCGTGCGTGAGGTAACCGGCAAACCGTCGATGCGAACCTTCGTGGCACTGCCCGCAGGTCTCGACAATGTTGTCGCGCGACAACGTCGATGCCGGCATGTAAGTGGGCAACACGTTGTGGGCGCCGTGGCAGTCGTAACACTTCGCGGCGCCCGCGAATCCGAGCTTAGACACTTTACCGTGGAACGTCTCGAAATACGTATCGGTCACGTCGGTGTGGCATTTTCCACACTGATTCATAATGCCCAGCTTGAATCCTTCTTTGTCCGTACGGGCAATGGTATGTGATGAATGGCAATCGTCACAGACCGGTAGCGAGTCGAGCGTTTCCGAAACCTGTGGCGAGTGAATGCTCTTGTTGAATTGTTCGTAGATGCCTTTGTGGCAGTTCGCGCACGTCTCGGCAATGTTGTCGGTGTGTACACTCGAGGCGGTGTCGCTCGCCGGAAGTTCATGGTGGGCGGTATGGCAATCGGTGCACATCGCCGTGACGACGAGTCCGCTTTCCAACAGGCCTTTGCCGTGAATACTCTGTACGTAGTTGTCGAGGATGTTGTGTTGCTCTCCGGTGTATCGCAACGCCGCCTCACTGCCTTCCTTGTGGCACCGTCCGCACAGATCGGGGACGTTTGTCGGATAGGTGCGGGCGGTTGGATTGCGGTGTTCTTTGACGTTGTGTACACCATGGCAATCGCGGCAGACGGGAGCGTTCGGATCGCCGCGGTCAGCCAGTTTTCCGTGTGTGCTGGTGGCATACGTCTCAACCACTTCGGCGTGGCAGATCGAACAATCCACTTTGCTTGTGATCGGCTCACACGGCCGTGCGTGGGCGGGACTGGCGCCGGTATGACACTGAGCACAGGCGGTCCCACGGTGGATGGAACTGTTCACTTCCAGTGAATCGATGTACATCGACAAGGTGTCGCCGTCGCGTACGGCAATCAGGTCGGGCTTGCTGTGGCACTCCATGCAATCGCGGTCCGACATGCCCAACTCGTAGAAGACATTGCGTGCCTCGTGGGGCGAATGGCAATCGACACAAACCGGCACGTTCTCCGGTTCCTTCTCCCACAACTCGCCACGAATCACCTGGCGGTGAACCTGTTCAATCAAACCGTGGCATTTCTGGCAGGTCAGCGCTACGTTCTCTTTCGCGATTGTCGACCGCGGATCGGTATGTGGCAACACGCTGTGCGCCGTGTGACAATCCGAGCACACCGCCGTGACGGTCAGCCCCTGGCGAAACAAGCCCTCACCGTGAATGCTCTGCGAATAATGGGTGAGAATACTGTCCTGTGGAATATCATACGTGCGCGTAACGTCGGTGCCTTCCTTATGACAGCGGCCGCACAGGTGCGGGACATTGAATTTGGCGACCTGTGATTGCGGCGAGCCGACGGGCATGATATCGTGCTTGCCGTGGCAATCATAGCAGTGTGGCGCCAGCTCGGCCCCCATCTCGACCAATTCACCATGTGTACTGGCGGCGTACTCTTCGGCTACCTCGTCATGGCACAAACCGCACTCAACGGGTTCTAAGTCGTCATCGTGTGGAAGCTCGACGCCGTCGAGATCGTAGTGGCACATGGTGCACTCGAACCCACCATGGACCGACCTCTCATAACGCTCGAGATCCACATGCACCGAGACCTCGGCGTCGTCGATCTCCCCGGTCAAATCCGGATCGGAGTGGCACATCATGCAGTCGTCCATCGACTGCGTGTACCCGGACATAGGGATCAGGCAGGCACAGAGCAACACCGCCAGCCCTAACAGCAGGGTACCAACTCGCGAGTACCGGTGCGCGGAGACCTCGTCATCCGCGACCGCGACTACCCCGTCGGCTGTCATGTGTTGTTCTCCTCGGTATCCTCATCAGTTGATGAGGTATTGTCCGACGTGGCCGGCTCCTCGGCCGTCGTCTCGCTGTCCCGCTCCGTTTCCGCAGCCTTCTTACGCGCTTGCTCACCCACGAGGCGACGGTACCAGCGCGGGTGCTTCTCTTTCATATGGTGCTCTGACATCTGGCCGCGCATCCACACGGTGCTCATTGGGTACTCTTCGGGGTGGAAGATCACAAAGAAGAAGTGCCAGACCACAATGGCGAGCGTCGCCAGCCACGCTTCGTAGTAGTGGATCGTCTCCGAGACAATCACGATCCAACCGGGAAGGATCTGCGTGAATGTCGCCGGGAACCAGAGCACAAATCCGGTGACCACCATCACTGCGGTGCCCCAAACGAGCGCCCAGTATTCCGCCTTTTCGGTGTAGTCGTAGCGGTCGAAGTCCGGTTTGACGCGGGAACGTCCGAGGTAGTACTTGATGTTCTGGGCGGCTTCCCGCACATCCGACAGTCTGGGAATGATGTGATAGAACTCTGTCTGTCCGCGGCGGGATGCCAGCACATAAAAGACATGGTGGACCGATACGGCAATCATCACAACACCGGAAACACGATGGATGACACTGCGCGTGTATTCTGACAAGCCAAGCCAACCCAGTGGTTGGGCCCACCACGCATCAGGGAACTTTAACGCGAAACCGGTGATGGCCAGCAAAATAAACGAGATCGCGAACAGGCCATGCTGCCACACCATCGTTGGGGTGAAGCGCTCATACGTCGTTTCCTGGCCAATCTGGGCGCGTCGCTTCTTGATGTAATGGACCATGATCAGTCCATTGTGAACGCCCATTCCGCCGATGATCAAAACGATCAGCGGCACGTAGATCATCTCGATGATGCCCTTCAGCGTGTGCTTTTCGCCCAGCAGTTCTTCGTGGGAGTACGAGTTCGCGAACTCCACATTCGCGTTGGGATGACACTGCTGGCAGGTGGCGACGATGTTGCCCGGAGCGATCGTGCTGGCCGGATCGCTGGCGGGGAGGATGTCGTGTGCCTCATGGCAACTGGCACAACTGGCTGCATTGGGCGAGCCACGCCGTGCCGCCAGGCCGTGGTAGGAGTCCTGATAGCTCGAAATCTGACCCTGCTGGAGGCCGTACTTGGCGACCAACTGTGGGTCATTGTGGCAACTGGCGCATACCCGGTCGGCCTGATGGGCCGCCGACACCGGCGAGTCTGGATCGGTGACCGCCAGAATCTCGTGCTCCCCATGACAGTCACTGCAGTTCGGTGCGTCGGTGACACCCGCTTCGAGTGCCTGCCCGTGAATCCCACGATCGTATTGGCTGTACACCTCGATATGGCATTCACCGCAGGTATGGGGGATGTTGTATTTGTACACCATCGATTGCGGATCACTGGCTTTCCGAAGTGCATGGTAGCCATGACAATCATTGCACGTTGCGGCGTCCAAAACGCCCTCTTCGAGCCTGTCCGCGTGTACCCCACCCTCGTAGCGCGCGTACGCATCGGCACGCCTCAGGCCACTCGCGCGCCCAATGGCAATGTCGGTATGGCACGACGCACAAGTTGATGCCAGGTTTAAGGGGTGGGTGGTCGAGGCCGAATCGCTGCCGGGGAGAATGTTGTGTGAGCCATGGCATGATCCGCAGGTCGGCGAGAGTTCATCGTCGGGATGGGCGGCGGCGTATTGTCCATGCCAACTCGATTCAAATTCTTCGACTGCATCATCATGGCACATGCTGCAATCGGCCGGCGGCAAATCTTCATCGTGAGGGTAATCGTCAAAGTCAGCCAGTGATGTGTGGCACATCACACAGTCGAAACCCTCATGGACCGACCCTTCCAGTGCCTCCTCGTCGACGACTAACGATGAGTCATCGAACATGTCCGGATCCATGTGGCACATCCAGCAATCTTCCGGGTCAGCCGTCGCCACGTCTGGACCGGCAAACAGTAGAGTGAGCGCCGCCAGGAGCATGAAGGTCACAGGCAGAGACCGCCACCCTCGGTGACTTTGGGAAAGTTTTCCTAAGGTTGTCATACTCTGAGTCTCCGCTCGGCGGATGTGCGTGTCCGGCGCCGTCCCTTCGCGGCGTCCCGGGAACGGGTTTAGCTAAGCAGCGGCCGCCTCATTGTCAACCGACTTTGCCCCGTTTCCGTCAACAATATACGGGATCAAAATTGGCAAGATTGAGAATCATTTCACTTAACTTGTCACAAATACAACGGCCGGCCATGCACCTGTTGGCGACGGCCCGCCAATCCAGAAATCAATGGAACAGTATTCACCCTCCGTATTCTCTCAGATGGAAGAGATCAAACTGTCACAACCGGATGTCGTTGCTGGACGTTACTGGCACAGACTCGACGATGGGCGCATCCAGTGCAATGTCTGTCCACGTTTCTGTCAACTGCGCGAGGGACAACGCGGGCTCTGTTTTGTCCGCGCGCGGGTGGAGGATCAAGTCGTACTAACGACTTACGGACGGTCGAGCGGCTTTTGTGTCGATCCGATTGAGAAGAAACCTCTCAATCACTATTTGCCGGGCACACCGATTTTGTCATTTGGCACCGCCGGCTGTAACCTGACATGTAAGTTCTGTCAGAACTGGGACATCAGCAAGTCGCGCGAAATCGACACATTGGCCGATCAGGCGTCTCCCGAGACAATCGCCAACGCGGCCGATCGACTCGGCTGCCGCAGCGTGGCCTTCACCTACAATGATCCGGTGATCTTCCTCGAGTATGCGGTGGATGTGGCCAAAGCCTGCCGCGAGCGCGGCATCAAGACGGTTGCGGTGACCGCTGGTTATATTACAGAAGAGGCACGCGGCGAATTCTTCGATCACATGGATGCCGCCAACGTCGATTTAAAGGCCTTTACCGAGGAATTCTACAGCGGCATCGCCGGGGGGCACTTGCAGCCGGTGCTGGATACGCTCCAGTATCTCAAGCATGAGACCAACGTCTGGTTCGAGTTGACCGACCTGTTGATCCCGGGCCACAACGACAGCGAGGAGGAGCTCAAGCAGATGAGCGAGTGGATCGCCACGGAACTCGGTGTTGATGTGCCACTGCATTTCACCGCGTTTCATCCGGATTTCAAGATGATGGATGTTCCGCCAACGCCGCCGTTGACACTCACACGCGCCCGACGCATCGCCGTGGATCAAGGGTTACGTTACGTCTACACCGGCAATGTCCACGATGAAGACGGCGGCAGCACCTACTGTCACAACTGCGGCGCCAAACTGATCGGGCGGGACTGGTATACGCTGACGCATTGGGGATTGACCGCCGACGGGACGTGCGAGCAGTGCGGAACGCCATGCGCCGGCGTTTTCGATGCCGAGCCGGGACATTGGGGCGCGCAGCGGCAGCCGGTGCGCTTGAGCAACTTCCGGTAAGTCGATGTTCGATTTACTGACGGTGCAACGCTAGTTGCAACTTTGCCATCGGCTGTGCCAAACCCGCCAGGAGCCCCATGGTTCTGGGACGGGTGTAGCGAACTGGCCGCTTGTCGATGCATCGCATGAGGTGATCGACCGCGCGCTCGGCGGTCATCATCAACGGTTTCCGATCACCCTTGGCCATCTTCGTATCAACGAAGCCGAAGCGGACATTCGTCATCGCAACACCGGTTCCACGCATGGCCAGTGCTAAACCCTCCACGTACGACGACAGCGCAACCTTCGACGCGCAGTAGCTGGGCGCTTCCGGAGAGACCAGGACATCGGCGGTACTGGACAACATCAGCACATGCCCCGACTGTGCGCGCAGCAGAGCCGGCAGTACGATTTCGATGGTCCTCACGGCGCCCGTGAGATTGACGCCGAACACCTGTCGTTCGAACGCGAGGTTATCGAAGTCCAGTTCCTCACCGATTCCGGCGCAGTAAACGCAGATGTTAGGAGGAGTCTGGGCGTGGTGGGATAGGACGTTCGTAAATTCTTCGGATAGAACATCGGCCACAGCGTGGCTGTAGTTGGGATGGTCGATGTTATTCTCTCGGCGCGAAATCCCTGCCACCGTCCAGCCGAGGTGAAGCAGTCGCCGAGTCAGCGCCAGGCCGATTCCATCGCTGTTTCCAATGATGAGGGCTACGTGATTGGTGCTCATGGCAACTCCATGCTGGGACGTGTCCGTCTACCGCTTAATGAACCTCCCAAAACCACGTGGGGGAATAGCAATATCGCCGTTTCGTGACGGCCACTTGTTGTCTATGTTGTGTAACCCTTTGGGTGGATGTCTATGGAAACCCGAAACGTGGGATATCTCAATGTGTAGATACAATACTTTCCGGATGACACTGCTTTCGGTTCTCTTAATGGGAATCGTCGTGTGCTTCTTAGGAGCTACCACCATGGCCGCCAACGAGAGCCTCGCGCAACTCTTCGCCGACTATTGGAACTACCGCATGGAGCGCTGGCCAACGTCGGCGACCTACAATGGTGATCACCGGTTCGATGACAGACTTCACGACGTTTCCATAGCCGCCTACCAGCAGGACGAAGCAACGATCCGAGGCTTTCTCGAGCGGCTCGAGTTGATTGTCAACGACGCGGCACTGTCACCGGACGATGAACTGAACGCAGAGCTGTTTGAGCGCGAACTCAAAGACGACTTGGAGCAATTGGGACTGCGCGATTACCTGATGCCGGTGTCGCAACAAAGCGGGCCGCAAATGGTCTTGCCGGAGTTGCTCAACGTGCACCCGTTTGACACCGAGAAAGGCTGCGAGGATTTCATCGCGCGGCTGAAAGCGTTTCCGCGACTGATCAACCAGACGATCAGCAATATGCAGAACGGCGTGACCGAAAAACTGGTTCCGGCCCGAGTGAACGTCGAAAAGGCCTTGCCGCAGTTTCGATCACAAGTGGTCGACACTGTTGAGAATCACTTGCTCGCATCCGCGGCCGACCAGTTCGGCGATTCGATTCCACCAGCCAGACGAGACGAATTGCGCAATGAACTCCTGGCCGCGATTCGCGACCACGTTATCCCAGGCTACAAACGCATCGCCGCTTACATGGAGCAGGACTATCTGCCGAACTGCCGGACCGACGTTGGATTGCACGCGTTGCCGAATGGCAAGGAGCGCTACCGCACCGAAGCCCAACACTACACAACCACCGACCTGACCCCGGAGGCGATCACCGAAATCGGCAAACGCGAATTGGCGCGTGTACACGAGCAAATGCAGGCAGTCATGGATCAGGTCGGATTTGACGGCACCATCCCGGAATTCGCCGATTCACTACGTAACGA
>WJJR01000316.1 GCA_014729565.1 Candidatus Zixiibacteriota bacterium
GAGGGGGGAGGCGTAACTAACTATCCTAAAACCGTTTAAACGGTTTTGGGAGGATTCGATCCTTCGGCCACATAGCTAAAGCCAGGTGTTAGAAGGCCTTAAGTCCGCTAAAGCGGACTACTTGGGGGAATTCAGCGGTTGAGGAAGTACAGGTTTCGCAGCCCTTTCAGTGTCAGCACCGGATCGACGGCCTCAATCCACTTCGATTCCCGGGCCACACTCTCGGACAGCCCGCCCGTGGCGATGATCTTGGGCGATCCACCGAGTTCCGCGGCGATCCGTCCGACAATCTCATCGACCGATCCTACTGCACCGTAGAACACGCCGGCCTGCAGCGCTTCCTCGGTCGTCTTGCCGATGGCCGACGGGGGCGGCCCGAACCCGACCTTGGGGAGTTGGGCGGCTTTTTGGGCCAGACGGTCGGCCGAAGTCTCCAGACCCGGGGCGATGGCCCCGCCCAGAAACGCGCCGTCGGCGGAAATGACATCGAAGGTCGTGGCCGTGCCAAAATCGACTACCACACCGGCGCTCTTGTGCTCGACCCAGAACGCCTCGGCATTGGCCACCCGGTCGGCGCCAATCTGCTCGGGATGGGCGAAATCGATGCGGATTGTGAACTTGGAGTTGTTCGTCACAGTGACCGGCGCGGCGCCGCACACCGATGTGATCACCTGCTGGAACATCGGCGTCAAAATCGGCACCACCGACGCGATCACCGAACCGTCGAGATCAGACGGGGAGACGTTGCCTTCGCGCAGGATCTGCTTGAGCAGCAAACCGGCCTCATCCGCCGTGCGCGTATGGGTTGATGCCAGGCGAAACGCAAACCGCTCGCGCTCATCTTCGAAGACCCCGATGTGCGTGGTCGTGTTGCCAATGTCGACGGTGAGGATCAGGTCACTCATGGGGGGAATATAGGGGATGGCTGGTGGCGGACGATGGACTTTTCCATCGTGCGAGGATCGTTGGTATCAGAGAACTGATTTTCAGTCTCACCGAACCAGAAAGATCACCCCAATCACAACCAACAACGTATCGACCAGAATCAAAAACAGCCGCGGTGTCGTGCGCGTGAGCACCTGCTTGCCGACCCAGGTGCCGATGATCATCATCACCCCAAGTGCCAGCCCGGTCTTCACCAAGTTGATGTGCAGGAGATCATACTGTCCGTAGACCGTTGCCTTGGCGAGGTGGATGCACAGCGCACCGACGGCCAGTGTAGCGACAAACCGTTCCTTGCGAATGCCCGTGGCGAGAAAGAACGGTACTGCGAATGGGCCAACGGCGCCCCAGACGGCGGAAAAGAACCCGATGAACACACCCACCGGTGTGAGCACCCAGATGTGATCCGCCAGGATGTCACCGGTCTTCCAACGGCGAACAATCACCGAGATAATCAGCAGGGCGCCAATGCTGCGGAACAAAAACCCGGTCGACAACTGGGTGAACACAATCCCGCCGATAATGGCGCCGATCACTCCACCGGCGGCATACGGCCACACCATCCGCCAGATAATGAACTGACGCAGCAGCAGGAGCCGAGTTGTGTTGGAGAACAGTAGACCGAGAGTGATCAACGGGACAGCAGTCCGTGGCCCCACCACCGCGACAATCAGCGGCAGAATCAGAAATCCGCCGCCAAAACCGCACACCGCCGAGACGAACGACCCGATGAACGCACCGGCGAGTAACAAAACAAGTTCGACACCTTCGGCTACCATCTACATGTCGGCCCGTAGGGTAGCTTCACCGGAGTTGAGCGCGACACGCTGGCCCGCGGATCGGACTATCAAACGTCCACACTCGTCGATCTCCTCGGCCAGCCCGGTTGTGTGTGTCTCTCCCTGTGTAACAGTAACGGTTTGACCCAACAGGATCGAGCGCGCCCGATAGATGGGGAGAAGAGGAGCGAGTCCGTCGCGCATGAATGTCTGATACAGTTCTTCAAAATCGAAGAGAGACTGACGGTAGAAGGCGAGACGATCGACCGGCCGTCCTGTTGCGATCGTTAGTGAACTCGCCTGCGGACGAATCTCGGCGGGGAAGTCAGTCTCCTTGTGTGCGACATTGATCCCGGTTCCACAAACGGCATAATGCAAACGCCCGACTTCGGCCGAGAGTTCGACAAGAATCCCGCACACTTTGCGATTGTCAATCAACCCATCATTCGGCCACTTCAGTTGCACATCAAGCCCGAGTTGATTGTCAACTGTCTCCGCGAAGGCCAATGCCGCAACGATTGAAATTCCCGTCACCGCATCGGGTGCGATATTCGGCCGCAACACCACCGACGACCAGATCCCCAGCCCCGGCGACGAATGCCAGTTCCGTCCGAGACGGCCGCGTCCGCGGGTCTGTTCTTCGGCCACGACGACTGTTCCTTCCGGTGCGCCCGACTCGGCCAACTCAATGGCCGTGATGTTCGTCGACCCCACCTGTCGGTAACAATGCAGGGTGCGGCCGAAGGTGCGGGTGCGCAGACCATTGACAATCTCCGTGTCAATCATCCGATCCGGCGTGTGAGCAATGTGCACTGCGCCGTTGCGGGTGGTTTCAAACACATATCCCAACACGGTGAGTTCGTCGAAGATGCGCGCAAGACGCGCCCGTGTGACCGATAACGTGTCGGCCAATTGTGATTCGCTGGGTGGCGGATCGGTGGTGCGTAAATGATGAATCACATCATCGGCGAGCGGATCAATAACACTCACGTCGCTACCGTCCCTCGACCCAGCGCAGACTGAAATCGATTGCCTGTGCGGAATGTGTGATTCCACCGGACGAAACGAAGTCGGGGCCGTACCGTGCGATACTCCTGATTGACCGCTTGTCGACATTCCCGGAGACTTCGATGATCGTCCGCTGTGCACCTGTCTTGCGTTGGGATGTGTCATGTTCTCGAATAACACTGATCGCATGACGCAACCGCTGGCCGCGAAAGTGATCGAGCAGCAGCCAGGGAACGCCATGGTCGAGCGCGGCACGAATCTCACGGATCGATCGCACTTCACAGATCAATGTGCGTCGCCCCGAATTGCGTACGGCACGTCGCACGGTCTCTTCGAAATTGCCCACCGCTACCACGTGATTCGACTTGATCATCAACGCATCGTGCAAACCCATGCGATGCGATACCGCCCCGCCGGTGAGCGCCGCCTGTTTCTCCAGGTACCGCCAGCCGGGTGTTGTCTTGCGTGTGTCGAGCAGTCGCGTGTGTGTTCCTTTGAGTTTGTCTACGAGATCCCGCGTTGTGGTGGCGACTCCCGACAGACGCGAGAGGAAATTGAGCGCGGTGCGTTCTCCGCTCAAGAGTGCAGACGGCGTTGCGTAGATCTCTGCGACAATCATTCCTTTGCGCACGACTTTGCCATCCGTCACGCGCCATGTCAGTTTTGCTTTTGAATCGAGTGCGCGGAATGTGGCTGTGACCGCGTCTGAGCCAGAGAGTATGCCTTTGGACTTCGCGACAATGTGCGCCCGTGAACGCTGTCTCCCCAGCTCCAACGCCTGAACAGTCAGATCGCCGCGACCGATGTCCTCGTGCAAAGCACGCTCGACCAGATCGCGCAGTTGGCGTTTCAATACGATCGGAGGGAGAGCAAATGGTGATTTCTGTTTAGCAGTCATGGTGTGATCGGCAGCGGCGTACCGAGCCTCCAGTTTGGGACAGCGTCAATGTTTGCCCTGGCGTCGTCGAACGGTGTCCACCGATACAACCCGACAGCGGCAATCATTGCCGCGTTATCGGTGCACAAATCCGGCGCCGGGAGTATTGCACGTCGATTGTTCGTTTCCGCCCATCGCTCCAACTGTCGTCGTAGTCGTCGATTCCGCGCCACGCCACCGGCAACGCTCACGGTGTGAATATCCATCGCCTCGGCAGCACGCGTCAAATTCCCCAACAGGGCATCGACAATCGCTGCTTCAAACGAGGCAATCCAGTCCGGCCGGGAGATGCCGGTGTTATCGTTGAAGTCGCGCGCACGATAATCCAGCGCGGCGGCGGTCTTGACACCGGAAAACGAAAAGTCGAATCCCTGATCATCAAACCGTGCGCGCGGGAAGGCGATTGCATTGGGATTGCCGTGTTCACCGGCGCGGTCGATCTCCGGACCCGCCGGATACGAGAGGCCGAGCAGTTTTCCGATTTTGTCCAACGCTTCTCCGGCGGCATCATCGCGTGTCTCGCCGAGCGAACGGAACTGCCCCGGCCGCTCGACCAGCACCAGCGAGGAATGCCCGCCGGATGCAATCAGGACCAGATAGGGGTACTCAATGTCGTTTGCCGCCATCGCCGGCGTGTGTGCGTGCGCCTCGATATGGTTGATCGGAATCAGCGGAATCTCCCGTAGTCGAGCAATTGCTCGGGCGAAGGCCACTCCAACCAGCAGGCACCCCACGAGCCCCGGCCCGGCCGTGACCGCAATCCCGGCCAAATCATCCCAACCGATCCCCGCCGTCGTCTGAGCCCTCTCGGCAATGCCGGGCAGTCGGCCGGCGTGTTCGCGCGACGCCAGTTCGGGGACAACGCCCCCATAGTCGGCGTGAATACTCTGGGAAAAGATCTCGTTGGAGAGGATACGCCCATCCGCAGAGATCACCGCGGCGGCGGTCTCATCGCAGGAGGTCTCAAGACCCAGTATCGGTCCGGGAGCGGCCATGCCGCCTAACGGTAACCGAATCGGGCACCGTACTCAAGACCTGGAGTGGGGGTGGGACATTAACGTAGACAGCGCGTCTCTGGCCGGTTGTGTCGCGGGCTGCGATAACACAGGCCACGGTGATCGAATCGACCGGCAGGCTGTGGAGGACCGACCGCGGCCCCCCAATCTCGACACTGATTGTTGGCGGCTCGACACTCACCGAATCGCGCCGTGATTTCGATGTCACGTCAACTTCGAGATTGCCAAACTCCTGTTGGGCAAACCGCTCAATCCGTTGCTGCATGCGTGCCATCGCGGGCGATATGGTCACGGAATACGCGTCGGGTGGAATCAATTCCACTTCACGATCGAGCGATTCGCTCTGATTGCGGATTTCAATCGCCTCCGACCGCACCGAAGAAATCCGCCGCAAGCTCTGCTTCGGCCCGGTCAGAAGAACCGAATCGGGAATCCAGGTCTCCTCGCCGGTGCGGACAAAGTTCGGCGCCAATTCCCAAATCGTCGCCGAGACAATGGGTACCTGCTTTTGTGCGATGGAATCGATCACGACCCGAATGGAGTCTCGGCTCATTTGCGAGATCTCCAAACCTTCGATGCCATAGGTCGGGAGGTCTTCACGCGTCAGGGCGACGGTGAGCGTGCCAACCTCTGCGCTGTCCAGGTCGATCTGCCAGATGCGGTCCTGCCACAGGGTGCGAATCAGCGATTTGCCCGTCGCCTGCGCACGCACGCGGACCTCCTGCGGCGGTTTGGCCGCGATCAACAGCGACTCGGGCGGTTCGGTGTATTCGAACGAGTACGTGATGTCGATCTCATACTCTTTGTCCGTCGCCACGTGGAACCATAGCAGCATGGCGAGGAACAATCCCAGAATTTTCAACCCCAGGTTCTTGAACATGATGCGAATGAGATACTGACCGTCCATTGTCTTCGTCACATGGTCTCTGCAAATCCGTCGACTAATTCAGTCGGAACTTTTCTCCAAGATAGATGCGTCGCGCCTCCGGATCGTTCGCCAAAAACTCCGAAGTGCCCTCTTTCAAAATGACACCGTCACACATAATGTACGCACGATCGGTGATCGACAAGGTCTCACGGACATTGTGATCGGTGATCAGAATCCCCAGTCCTCGCAGTTTCAACGCGGCCACAATGTCCTGAATCTCCTCGACCGTCTTCGGATCGATCCCGGCGAACGGTTCATCGAGAAGAATAAACCGCGGATGAGTGGCCAGAGCACGGGCGATCTCGACCCGCCGTCGTTCGCCTCCCGACAGTTGATACCCCTTCGACTTGGCGACATGAGCCACCTGGAGTTCCTCCAGCAACTGGTCGACCCGCTCGCGCCGTTCCTTCCGGCTCATGCGTTGCACTTCAAGAACGGCCATGATGTTGTCGGCCACTGTCATTTTGCGGAAGATCGATGTCTCCTGTGGCAGGTATCCGATGCCCAGCCGTGCGCGTTTGAACATGGGCAGATCGGTGATCGTCTGATCGCCCAGCAGGACATCGCCGGCTTCCGGTTTGATGAACCCGATGGTGAGGTAGAAGGTCGTGGTCTTGCCGGCGCCATTGGGACCCAACAATCCGACAATCTCACCCTGCCCGATCGACACCGAAACACCGTTCACCACCCGCCGCCGGCGATACGACTTTTGCAGGTTGTGGGTATGAAGAAGCGCGGAGTCTGTCTGCCTGCCGGGGTCCTGTGGCGTCATGCCAGCCAAGATCTCCGGCATCAGATCCCGGTGCAAGCGGTATCTGGCCCAATCTTAGCCGGCAGAGGAGATGACGCGGGGGGTGATGAAGATCATCAAGTCGGTCTTCTCGGTCTGTTTACTGTTGTGGGTGAACAGCGCGCCGAGGAGGGGGATATCGCCGAGCAGGAACACCTTGCTCTTGGTATTGAATTCCGTTTCACGGACAAGGCCGCCGATCACCAGCGTTTCGCCGTCTTTGACCCGAACCGTGGTTTTCACACCGCGCTTGGCCGTGATCGGCCGCTGGTTGTCCACCGGGCCGGTGAACCCGGTGATTTCCTCGACTTCGGGCTCGACTTCGAGGGTGATCTCGCCATTGTCATTGAGGCGGGCTTTGACGGCCAGGGTGATGCCGACGTCGAGTTCCTGAAAATCGACAATATCCTGCACCACCGCGCCCTCGGTGAACCGGGTGAGCGTCTCAATCGGAATGGTGGTGACCACTTCCATCGTGGCCTGCTCGTTTTCGACCACCGATACGCGCGGATCCGAGAGCAGACGGCCCGATCCGGTCTGTTTCATGTATTCGAGGAAACCGCTCAGTTCGCCGATGCTCAACGTTCCGAACTTCCAGAATTTCTCATCAGGAATCGGGTACTTGGCCGATGCCGGTGTCTGTTCCTGATTATCGGTACTGGATCCTCTTTCATCGCGGTCGGAAAGTCTAGCGCTGATCCGTGTGGGCCAACTGAAGCCAACACCCAGATCCGACTCCGCATCGGTTTCGACGAATTTAACGCCGATTTCAAACTGTGGTCTCGGTATATCCAGTTCGGTGATCAATGATATGACCATCTCCATGCGATGGGGCGCTTCCGTGAGGATGATCATCGGATGCGGTTCGGCCGCTGATTTTGTGGATGCGGCCGGAGTTGCTCCACCTACCAACTCGATCTTCCCCCGGCTGCTCAAGACACTGGTCAGTGCCGTTTGAATCATCGCCGGATCGGCATACTTCAAATGGACAATGCGATGCGCGAGTCCCTCGACCGATGTGCCATCATCGGCGAGCACAACCAACACGTCGTTATTCCAGAAATAGCGGTATCCATTGGCGCTCACGAGAGTATTGAGCGCGGTTTCCCAGTCGACTTGATTCAAGTGAACATCGACCAAACCGGTGACACCGGGGGCGACCACCAGATTGAATCCGACCGTGGCGGCCAGGGCCGACAAGACGGTTTGGATTTCCGTCTGCACGAATTCGAGATTCACCGGCTGTGGGGCCGGTTTGGCCTGCCCCGCGGCAGACGAACACAGGACGACGGTCACGGCTAACACGATGAGCCGTTTCCATACTCGCGTGGTTCGGTTCAGCGACTTCCCTGTAATCATGATTCCGTCTCGCTCGTTGAGAGCTTCACTGATTCTCCTGTTGGGCCGGTCAGTGTCACGTATCCTGCCTTAATGTCGGCCACGGTCCAGATCCCAACCTGATCTCCGACCCGGTGAACGCGACCATCCAAAACACACAATTGCCGGGCTCCGACGGTCATGGTTCCCTGGAGCATCGGCAGTGCGACATCATCGTCCTCCGGTGCGGCAACCGCCTCTGCGCCATTAGTATTCATCGGTCGAAAGGGGTTGGACGTCCAATTGGGTGCATCGGCCACTGTCCGTGGCCGTTGCATTGGAGCCTGTGCGATGGACGCCGCAACCTGAGCCTGCGCCTCTGCAGGCGAGGTCGATTTCACGGGACCGGTATCACGCGATGGACGTTTCCATGGCTGGTTGTACAGCCCCCAGATGACGGCAACGATGAAGATCGCGTAGACGATCCGCTTCCGCTTTGCCTCACTCATTGCCATGATCAAGCCTCGCATTCATCGGAGGGATGTTTGCCATGTTGGTGACCAGGAGTGCGACTAAGCCATCGAAGTGCACCGCATCGTCCTCTCCGGCACGTGACCATCGGCATTCGACCCAATGCTGAAAGTCGGCGCGCTCTTCGATGCGATCGAGCCAGCGACCGATGCGACGGAAGTCGTTTGTCGCGCGGAGTTCGATCAATAACGTATCAGTCTGGAACTGGGTGGTGCTTGTCGGCTGTGATGACGAGTCGAGTTCGAGTATGCTTTCGAGATCGGGCGCGACCTCGGCGTTGAGCACTCCGATCCGTCGGGCGCTCGACGTCAGGTCGTCCACCAGGTCGTCCAATTCGTCAACGTTATGGTAACGATCGAATTGGGCTTGCAATTGACTGGCGGTCGAATCAAAACGCGCCACCAGGATCGGTGCCTTGTCGACACGTGCTTGCAGTGTCTCCAGTTTCTGGCGTGCCGCGTCACGCTTGTCGCGTTGCGTCTCGAATCCATCCGCCAGGCTGCTATGAAGCCAGACCAGCCACACCAGCCAGAGGCCGACCGTCAGACCGGCCCACAGCGACCAACGGGGAAGACGATTGATCACTGCCGGCCTCCGCTGTTGGCATTGTGGCTGGGATGAACGGTGATAACGAATGCAGACTTCACCGTTCCCTTCCACTCGAGTGTACGTGTCGATTCGAGCGACACGGCGTGGTCGCCGAACAGATCCTTGACCGCACGCAACCAATCCGCATAGGTCAATGAGTACGCCCGCGCATTCGGATGCAGCACGCCTTCCATCCGCATCATGAGTCCGGGCGCGGTCGTCATCGGATCAGGAACAATGGACAAGGACAGCAGCCGCGCGTTGTCTGGCAACGTGGACAGAACCCGGCGGACGTCGGGCATCCAGTATTCGCCGGCCTGTTCGAGTGTGGCGCGCATCGACGAGACACGCTGAATGCCGGCAACGCATGCTTGTATCTGTTCATTGATAGAGGATGTTTCGAGCGCCTGAATGTGTTCAACCAGTTGGGCATGTGATCGGGCGGCCAGTGAGCGTTGCATCCACAATAATCCTGACCAGATGATGATCCCCATCAACGAGACGACCAGGACACTCCGTCCGATGCGTTCGAGCTTGTGGGATTGACGATGCTGCCGAACGCCGGTGGGTGTTAAGTCGATGGTGGTTGCACCGGACATGGCCAGCGCGGCCGGTGTCAGCAAATCTCCGTATTGAGCATACCACTGTTGCACATGATCGGGAGCGTTCTTGGGGATGGCTACAGGTGTTGGAGCGACGGCGACCACGGCATCGAAGAGTTCGTTCCAGTCGGTGATGAGTGGTGCGGCCGATTCGGGAATGCCCACCAATTCAATGCGACTGATGGCATCGTGTGTGTGTGATCCCCCATAGAACTCGATCGCTTCGCCGGTGGATTTCCGTAATGTACTGAGCCAGCGTGATATGTCTTCGCTCTGCAACGGCTGCCCCGGGAGGATGTCGGGTGGCGGCACGTTGCCGAGGTCATAATGGAAACGCAGGTCATCGCCCTTAAAGACCACGAAGCTCGACCGCTGCGGTGACCACAGCAATGTCGCTGCCACATTCGACTCTGATGCGTCTGGAGCCTTGTGGCTCTGACGCTTCTTCGTGCCGGCGATGGACACTGTCTCCAGTGTCCATTCAGCGGCGGATACGCACTCCAGCGCGTGTCCGACGTCCTCCCGTGGCAGCGCCGCCAGGGTAACCATCCACCCGGCGTCTGTCATCGGTTCGAAGTGGAAGCCGTGGAGTGAGTCGGTTTCGCTCAGTGGAAACGGGATGAGCTTGCGCGCTTCCCAGCACGCGGCTGCTTCACGCTGTTTCTTACTGACTTTGGGAAGAGTGAACCGGCGCACGACGGCGCGTGGTGACGTCATCGACACATGCACGCGGGTTCCGGGCGGTGCGCCGTAAGAGCACAGGACATCGGCAAAGGATGACGAATGATGGGACCCATCAACTTCATGGACAAGTATTCCGGTGATGTACGGCCCGTCACGGCCCTCTGCTTGTTCAAGCAAGACGACGTGTGTCTGGGAAAAATCGATACCAATGATGGTGTTGCGGCCACACCCGCCATCCTCATGCAACCGCCACCGAAAGACCTTTCGCGAAGCGGGTGAATCGGACCGCTCGTCAGATACTGTTGTGTCTGCTTCGTCGACCGACGTCTGGGTAATTGCCTCGGCGAGCGCGCGGTCGAGACCGTGGTCGTCGAAGACTGCGTCGTCCGCAGAGCGATGAATGTCGTCGTTGTCAGGCACCGTATTTTCCGTTATGTCCGTTACGTACCGCTGTTGAATGTGATCACCGAGCCATCGCTGAATTCGATGGTGAAGTCGGTGTTCGACATATCGGCGTTGGGCCCTCCATAGGGGCCGGTCTTGAAATTCTGGAGATTGACCGATATCTGGGCACCGGCAGAGATTGATTCCGTGGAAGTGAACGGCGCCGTATCGCCCGAACCGGCGCGCGGGCTGGCTTCGTTAAACACCTCAGATCCGTCAAAGATCACCTTCTGGTAATACCCCGTCGTCGTGTACGTGGCCACTAACCAGTCTACATTCACCGTCGATGTTCCGGAATTCTCGATATCGAAGTCGACATTCTTGTTTCCGCCGCTGGACACGCCGGCCGATCCCGCCACGTATTCAATCGATCCACCGCCTCCGCCACCTTCCTCAGCGAACGAAAACGGATCGCCGGGGAGCCGTAACGTCACCGTCGCACCGGTCGAAGGAAGGACGCTGACAAACGCGGTCACCGTGTCATCCGTTGCGCGATAGACCGCTTCAACACTCTGGATGCCAATGGGAATC
>WJJR01000317.1 GCA_014729565.1 Candidatus Zixiibacteriota bacterium
ACCGCCAACTCATTCAGATTGGGCAGATCGGGATTCACACGTGATACATCAGCGCCCTTCTCCACACCGGTGACAGTCGTGTCGCCCTGCCATTGCCAGAGGTGCCACGTCTCCCATCCGTTGGGAATCGTAGGCGCATCGACCCCATACTCGGCCACCCACAGGGGATACTCCGCGAATTCATCTGACATATGTTGGTTCCAGAAGTTTGGTGCTGTGTAAATGATCGGCTTGGTGTCGTAATGATCTTCGATGAGCGTCACAAAGCGGCGAAACCGTTCAACCAGTCCGGGCTGCGTATTGTGTCCGATCAATTCGATATCGACCACCGGCGCCAGGTCACCCTGTTCGAGTGTGACCACGCTCGTAAAGAGCTGTGCCTGTGTGTCGGGGTTGTCTTCGGTGACATAGAAATGGTACGCGCCTCGGACGATACCGTGCGCCTTGAGTTCCTGCCAATGCTCGGCAAACGACGGGTCCTTTAGATCGTCGCCTTCGGTCGCCTTCACAAAAGCAAACGTAAATCCCTGTTGCGCCACTGTGGCCCAGTCGACACCGCCGCTGTGATACGACACGTCGATTCCGTGGTGGACAGTCGCACCCGACAGCGCCTCTACGGAAGCCGAGTCTGTCGTGTCTCCCGTCGTGCTGGCGTTGTCTGAGTCGTATGAACAGGATGCAATTAACAACACGAGCAAACAACACATCCTGATGACGCCCAAGTGCATTCGTGACATGAATGTCCCCCTTCTATCATCCACGGGTCTTTATCGGCGTATTGTCAATGACATGACAGTCCGCGGCAGCCGACGTCACACAGTCGTACACCCGACGCTTGTGGTGAGCGCAGCCGAACCATCAGTAGGTGCGGCTCTTAGCCGCACCGGTCCGGCTAAGAGCCGGACCTACGCGAGGTTACAATTCATTCGTTTGGTGGCTAAGCATGGTCCGGAAACAAGACACGACTTTGTCAACGCGCCCATCAGTCGGGTGATTCAGAAACACCGCGCCCGCTGAACCGTTTCAACGGTTGTCAATATCCTTGAAAAGGAATCAGCCCTGCCGAACCGGCAACACCACCGTAAACCGGCTCCCCTTGCCGACTTCACTCTCGACACGAATCTCGCCACCGTGCTTCTGCACGATGTTATATGACGTGAACAGACCCAGCCCCGCCTTGATCCGCGATCCGCGCTTCGAGAAACTGGGATCGAACAACTGACGAACCTGCTCGGCGGGGATACCCACGCCCGAATCGGCAATCTCGACATGCACGTAACCGTCGTTGGCGAATGTACGCACCGTAATCGATCCCGTCCCATCAATCGCCTGCACCGCGTTTGCTATCAGATTCATGAACACCTGATTCAGTTCACCCGGGTTGCCGGTCACCGGCGGGCAGGTATCGTACTCGGTCGTCAGACGGATGCGGTCACTGAACTCCGGTTGCAGAAGCGTCAGGGTATCGTCGAGTCCCTGACGGATGTCGACAAACTGTGTCGTGGCCTCATCCAACCGTACAAAACTCTTCAGACTGCGCACCAATTTGGTCATGCGCTCAATCGCCGCCCGGGCGACGTCACGGTTCTCGTGCATCGCACTGATGGTGCGACGGTAGCGGTCACTGCCGCGCAACTCCTCGATTGATGAGGATGAGTCGACCAGCGATTCAGTATTCGCAACCGTGCGTGAATAGATATCCAGTGCGCTGTCAATGGTCCCCAACGGCGTATTGAATTCATGGACAAGTGTCGACACCAACTGCCCCAAACTCGCCATCTTCTCGGTGTGGATGAGTTGAACCTGCGCTTCTCTCAACTCATTGAGCAGTTGCTCCAGCCGTTCATTGGTCTCTTTCAGTTCCACGTTGCGCAGACGTTCGATTTCCGCCTGCTGTTCGGCCGACTCGACCGCATAGGCGATCTGCAGATTCCGTACGCGCGCTTTGGTTTGATCGCCAACCACCGCGTCACGCACCCGATGGAACATCTCATGGTGATCCAGCGCGTTGGCCAGGTCACCTGCATTCTGATAAGCGCGCGACAGCGCTTCGTGCGCCTGGAATTCTTTCGGACGTGATTTGACGTCCTGTGCAATGGTCAATGCGCGCTGCAACACGTCGATGGCGTCATCGAGCCGCCCCATACGCGTATAGAGCGTGCCCAGATTGATCAGACTGGTCGACTGCGCCTGACGGTTGCCAACTTGTTCGCGCAACCGCAGACTGTCATTATGACACTCGAGCGCCTCGGCGTAGCGTTCCTGACGTTGATAGATCGCACCCATGTCATCGAGCGCACGCGCCTCTCCCAACGCCGCGCCCTCGTTGCGAAAGATCACCAAACTGTCGTGATGATATTGCAGTGCCTGATCGTATTCGCCGCGCATCTGATACACGCCGCCGATACCGTTGAGCGCACGCGCGCGGCCCAGAATCGCATCGCGCACCGGTTGCCGGCGCTCGGCTTCAGCGAACAGCCGCAGACACGCATTGAAATCGTCGAGCGCACGATCCAGATCGCCGGCATCGGTGTGGCCGCCCGCGAGTCCGTAGAGCGTCCAGGCTTCATTGATCAAATCGCATTCGTCGCGGAAGATCTTCAGCGCTTCCAATGAGGTGGCGTACGCGTGCTCGACATTTCCCAGACTGCGATGCACGCCGGCCAGGCCCATCAGCGTCCGTGCATACCCGTGACGGTCGTCGCTGTCCTGCAACAGGGCGCGGGCTTCCTGAAGGTGCGTCAATGCCGAATCGAGATCGGACCGGCTGTACTCCGCCCAACCGAGATACCCGAGGCCCATCGCAATGCCCGGCTGATACCCGATACGCTGCGCCATCTCGAGCGCCTCACGCATCAACTCGGCGCCACGGTGGGGTTCGTCAATCACGACCGCCTCGCCCAAGTCGAGGAGGCAGTGAACACGCCGTGGCGTTTCCTCACCGCGCTCGGCGAGCGTCTTCAGTTCTGCTTCAAGTGTGTCCACGACCCCGGTTGGCATCCACCTATCCTGCAATTTAGCCGCGCGTGCCGGTTGGCATGTTGGCGGCTAGCTCAATAGGTAAATAACGCTGTTTGGTTCCTGCCGTTTAGCCACAGGTGTGATACTGATGAGGTCATCCACTGATGCGCCCATGGGACCAATCCCGCCGGATTCGCCACCACCTCCGGGGCGCTCACTCGCCACTGGCCGCTTCCTCCGGCATCTCCTGACGTACGAATTCATGGATCAGGCCGTCGGCGGTGACAACGTAGAACTGATAGGGGTGTCCCGGACGAGCCTGGCCAAAATGGACCGAGACGAGATCCTGACCCACCCGATACAACGGAACACGATCCCACTCCCGCGTCGTGAAATTGAACTCGAATTGGCAGTACTCGTCGCGACTTAACCCCATAAACTCGTTATACCGCAACGAGGATTGCTTACCGATCAGATGGCTAGCACCCCCGGCCACCGGTACGCGAGACGCCTCGTCCGACTTGTGATCGAAGAACAAATACCGGAAGTGACCGTCGTCGCCCGAATAGTAGACGGCCATATCCTTCATCGTCGGATCGGCCGAAGCCGCCATGTCGAGCACGCCGCCCGCCATGGCTGCCCACTCATCACCGGACCAGAATCCCATTGTGTCCTGTACGAGCTGATGCAGCGTGCCACTCGGCCCCGCCACGATGATGTTGAGCCCTGTTCGCTCCATGCTGTAGACAAGATCGGTGATGCCGCCATCGATATCGGGAATCGGTCGTGTTTGCCAATCCTGGTTCATACCAATCCATAAGTTGGTTGCGTGACCGGCCTTGTCGATCACGAACAACTGGGAAATACCCTTCTTCCCGGGATTCGTTGTATGGATCGCGAGCACCGGATGATCCAGCGTCACCACCGGATTGGTCGTCCACCCCAGTTTGGTGCGTGTCAATTCCGTGACCTGTCCATCGAGCGAACCAACATACACACGCCACTTCCGGTCATGTTGCGGAGCACCCGCAGAGACACAGCACACCGGGTGTCCGATCGCAAACGTTCGCACTGTTTCCCACGCGTCACCCACGTAACGTAATTCCGTCACCGTTCCGGACGAATCAACGGCAACCAGTAGGTTCTCATCGACCGTCTCTCCCGGACAGGCGACCACGCCGGCCAGTGACCCCAACGAGGATTCCAATACAACGCCGGCGTACTCCCAGCGGGGATTCAACTCGGTGTATTCCGCCTCTTTAAAGTCGCCTATGTCCGTTTGCTGCATCAGCAATGGAGCGAGCACGATCACCATGAGCGTACCAAGCTGTCGTCTCAAGCGGTGTGAACGAATGTAGCGCATGCGCACCTTTCTGCGGCCGCCATCAAGCTGCATGGCCGGCAAATTAATCCTTGTCTTTGTCGTCGTCGCTCTTCGCCTTGCCCACCAGCTTCTTGATCGCGTTGACGACTTCCGGGGTGACATCGACGATCTTATCGATGGTGGAGTGCCGCTTGGTCAGGAGCATCGATACTTTATCTTGTTCGACCACGAGGAAAGCGACCGGATCGATCACCGCACCGCCGCCGCCGCCGCCGCCGAAACGCGGACCCTGGTCCGGCTTGCCGTCTTCGCCACCGCCGGCGCCGAAACCAACTGAGACGCGTGTCACCGGAATGACGGTACGGTCTCCCGCCGTCACCGGCTGGCCGACCACGGTCTCGGACTTGGCCACCACCTTCAACTCGCCAATGATACCCTGCAGCAACTCCATTACATTGTTGGACATGGGACCTCCTGTTATGACTGCTGGAGAGCAGCCTTTAACTTCCACAACCCACGCCAGGGAAGTGTTCCCAGCGTGCGTATGATCTGATATAACGGTTCTAACGGTATCAACCGCAATGCGATATCGGCATCGACCGCGACGTGGGCACGGGTGAACTCCGGCACAAAGGCTATTCGCCAGCGCGGCAGGCTCATCTGCAATGACGGCAGCGCGGCATAGATACAGCCGGCAGCAATCCCGGTGCTGGCCGGATTATCCAACCCCATGACCAGCGCCAGTTTGGCATGGTCCAGCCGCCACGCACGGATCAGCCGACCAACCAGCTTCGCCATGTGAATCAGAACCCGGCGGAGTAATGGTCGGTGTTCCCAGAGTATCCGTCCCTTCTCACGTTCGGCAGGCCCCACCTTCTGCAGTCGCTCTCGGATCGAGGGACCTTTCTCCTTCTCCTCTTTCGGCTCTTTCGGCGCTTCCTCTTTTGGCTTCTTCTCCTCTATCCCGGAGGCAATTTTCAGGCCGGCAAAACGGACCGCCGAGTCGCCGGTGAGGAAATTCAGATGAACGTGGATGAGGACATACCGGATATCAATCTGCCCCCGCCCGGGCCACATCTGAAACCGGACCCGCAACGGCCACAGCAGCAACACGATGCCCAGAAAAACGATTACAGCGGCGATGATGAGGAGTACGTCCAGCATGTTTCCGATGCCACCTCTGCGGGGGTACACAACTCGTTGACACCCCCAATATAAGGACTATCGGCAGGCCCGTGGGCGTTTCCGGTGAGAAACAGGGGGCTTCGCCCGACAAGCGCAACCGCTTCGGCGGCTATATTCGCGAAAAAGCCTGAATCGGGCACGGTCAGTGTCCGATACAACTAAGAGGGTGAAAAACACGGGCCACGAGGGCTGTATGACATTGCGATATCACGAGTTGACAGGAAAGTGGGCGATTGCCGTCGCCCTGCTGGCGGCGATCTTTGTCTCCGGTTGTGGCGGTGGTGGTGACATCAACGGTGGCGGTGACGCCGAATACACGCTCGAGCTGGTCGCTGAGAAGGACTTGGGCAATCAAGTCGACTACTTGCACATCAGATTCCTGAAGGACGGCATTTCGGTCGTCGACGGCTACGTGAAGGTCAATGATGATTCGCTGTCTCTGACCGCATCCGGGTACGCATTCACGACGTACGCCGGGTCGCATTTCTCCCACGGTGAGGAAATCACGATTGAGGCCGGCGATCCCGCCGAGGAATTCATCTACACCGATTCGGTGTTCATGCCCACCGGCCTGACTGTTGACGTGGTCCCCGAAGCCGACACCATTTGGCAACCGACCGATGGTGCGGTCAATATCGACTGGACGCTGTCGAATCCGGTGAGCGGCTACATCGTCTCAGTGACACCCCGCTTACCCGACTCACCGGCGCCCGGACTCGCCAGCGAAGCCGTAGGCGGATCATTCTCGTTTTCTCCGGTCGAGGTGTTTTTCGACCAATTGACCGATACGCTGGTGTCGGATCTGTATGATGTCCGGGTCGTGGCATACAATCGCACGTATGTCCGTCGCACATCTGCAC
>WJJR01000318.1 GCA_014729565.1 Candidatus Zixiibacteriota bacterium
ATCGAAGAGCGTTGCCGTTTGGCGATGGAAGGTGTACCGAACGAAACGCGTAAAGGCTTCCCTGACGGGTCGACCATATTTGAACGTGTTCTCCCCGGTCCCGACCGCATGTATCCCGACACCGATTCACCGCCGATTCCGGTCACCGAGGAATTCATCGCCGACTGCGCGCGCGATCTGCCCCCGCCGGTCAGCGAGCAGACCGCGCAGCTCAGACAATGGGGTGTTCCCGAGGACACGTATCGGTATCTGTTGCGCAATAATCTGATGCCGCTGATCCGGCAGATTGTCGCCGACTACAAAGTCCGACCGAAGTTTGTGGGTACACTGCTCGGCCACACGTTGAAGCATGTCGAAGGACGCTTCCCCGAAGGGTCGATGACGGAGGAACGGCTGCGGGAGCTGTTTGGGTTTGTGCAGAAACACAACTTCGGTGAAGACATGATTCGCACCATTCTGCCGGTGGTGTATCGCAACCCCCATCTGTCACCCGATGCGGTGATTCAATTGATGGGATGGTCGGCGGTACCGTCGGAAGAGATTCACGCGCGCATTCCGCAGTTGCACGATGAATTCGAACGCATTCACACCTCGCCCGATCCCACCGCGCGCACACGGTGGACCATGGGCCAGTTACGTCCCCATGCAGTCGGAAACGTCTCGTTAGCGGAGTTACGATCACATGTCGACAACGTCGCCGCCAGCGTCTGAAAACACCTACGGATACAAGGGCGATGCGCTCGCCGCGCTGAAGCGCTTCGGTGCGCGGGTGTGGGGGCAGGCGCGTGTCAGCACGACTCGCGGCGCCTTCGAGGGCATCATTCTGCCGCGTTCCGAAAACGATGACGACAAGCACATCGTGTTGAAACTTATCACCGGATACAACGTCGGAATTGCAACGCACACCATCAACGCCATCGAAGAAACCGGTTACAAAGAAGCTCATTACCAGATCCCCGAACGTGAGTTTCCATATTCCGAGGGCAAACCGAATATCAAACTGTTCGGTACCGGCGGGACCATTGCGTCGCGTCTCGATTATCGCACGGGCGCGGTGATTCCGGCATTTTCACCCGGCGAATTGTATGGCGCCGTGCCGGAACTGGCCGACATCTGCAATTTGAGCACCGAAAAGCTATTCGCCGTGTTCTCGGAGAACATGGGACCGCAGCAGTACACGAAGCTCGCGGTCGCCATTGGCGAGGAAATCAAGAATGGAATCGACGGTATTGTTGTCGGGCATGGCACCGATACGATGCATCATACCGCCTCGGCACTCGCATTCATGGTGCAGAGACCGCCGGTGCCGATTGTGCTCGTGGGCTCGCAACGATCGTCGGATCGTCCATCGTCTGATGCCGCGCTCAACCTGATTCACGCCACGAAGACCGCCGCCGAATCGGATATCGCCGAAGTCATGGTCAGCATGTTCGGCCCGACGTCGGATGAATACGGTTTGCTGCACACCGGAACGCGTGTGCGCAAGATGCATTCGTCGTATCGTTCTACCTTCCGCACGATCGGCGATGTGCCGTTGGCCATGGTCGACAACGATGGTTTCAAACCGCTGAAGACCGACTACAACCGTCGCCGCAAAGATCGTGACGTCATCGTCAAGCCGTATTTCGAAGAGCGGGTGGCGCTGATTTATTACTACCCCAACATGCATCCCGATATCATCGATTCACTGATCGACAACGGTTATCGTGGGATTGTCATTGCCGGCACCGGACTGGGACATGTCAACAAGCCGGTCTATCCGGCGGTGCGTCGCGCACGCGATGCGGGTGTGGCGATCTACATGACGGTGCAGACGCTGTGGGGATATGTGCACATGTCGGTCTACGACACCGGGCGCGACCTGATGGCGATGGGCATTGTCCCGCTGGCGAACATGCTGCCCGAAGTCGCCTACGTCAAACTGGGCTGGGCGCTCGGACAGACTGGCGACTTAGAGAAAGTCAAAGAGCTGATGCTCACACCCATTTGCCGCGAGACCACTGACCGCGAACCGTACAACGGTTACCTCGTCTTCCAGGGCGGTATTCCTGAGGTGGAGACATTCTTGCATAAGATACATAAGTAGTATAAACTCCCCCGTCGACCTATCGGTCTGATTCCGAACAGATAGGTACCCCAGATCTTATAATGATCCAACAAAGTGATACCGTTTACGGTGTCTGCAAATTAGGTTCGTATCACAACCAAAGCCCCACAGGGGCGGAAGCTCATAGCCCAGGGCGTCAGCCCTGGGTTAACAAAGGCCTATAACAACGAGCCCTGAAAGGGCGGCAGCGTATGGGACAAACGCTCACCAGTTTAAACTACCACCTCATCTTCGCCACCAAAAACAGGGAACCACTCCTTCACCACGACATTCGACCACGACTTCACGAATACATGGGCGGCATCATCCGTCAACTCAACGGTGTTTCGCGTTGCGTTGGCGGAACTGCAGACCACCTTCACATTGCGTGCTCGCTTCCGCCGTCACAATCGGTATCCGACGCACTGCGCACGATCAAGGCCAACTCATCGCGTTGGATTCGTTCGTTGTCGCCCAAATTCTCCAAATTCGCGTGGCAGTCCGGGTATTCTGCGTTTACGGTCAGCCAGTCACAGTTGGAGGTTGTGATCCGGTACATTTGTGACCAAGAGGAGCATCATCGGAAGATGACGTTTCGTGAAGAGTTGTTGGGGTTTTATCGGAAGCATGGAATCGAATTTGATGAGCGGTATCTATGGGAGTAAAAAACGCTGCCGCCCCTTCGGGGCTGATGGGGGTGGATATCGCAAACCCAGGGCTTACGCCCTGGGCTATGAGCTGCCGCCCCTTCAGGGCTCAAGGCCGATCCTCGTGAATAGCCAAGGTGTGCGTCAGGATGGCGCCCCCCGACCTCGTTGTTGGTGTGACAGGGTTTCTCACTTCGGCCGCAGCGGACGGATCACTAATTCTGATACCCACGCATTCGGATTGGTTTCGCAGAGAGAAACAATTGCTTCGGCAACTTCCCAGGGGGAGAGTTTGCCGATGTCGGATTCGGTGCGGTCTTCGTCTTGCGGGTCGCGGCCACCGAAATGCGTGTCGGTAGAGCCCGGAAAGGCAGAACAGACCAGGATACCGTCGTTACGCAACTCCAGACCGAGCGATTCGGACAATCCGCGGAGGCCGAACTTCGACGCACAGTAGGCGCCCATGTTGGCGATGCCATTGCGCGCCGCGCCGCTGAGCACGTTGATGATGCGCCCCCGTTTGTTCTCTTTCATGACCGAAATCACGGCGCGCGACAGCAAAAACGGTCCGGTGAGGTTGGTGTCGATGGTGGTTTGCCAGTCTTTGAGTTGATACGACTCAATCGCGCCCGAAATGCCAAGTCCGGCATTGTTAATGAGAATGTCGATTGTCTCAAGTTGCGCATGAACATCTTCAATGGTACGCTTGACCGACCATTCCTCACGCACATCACAGCAGAGAAAGAACGCCTCGCCACCATCGGCGGTGATTTTGTCGACAACGGCGTGTAATGCCTGCTCATCACGGCCGAGGCAGGCGACACGCGCGCCGCGTGACGCCATGATGATGGCCGTGGCGCGCCCAATTCCGCGTGACGCACCTGTTACAACAACAGCTTTACCATCTAATGAATGCATATGTTCTAGCCTTTCACCGTTTACGCAATACCGGGATCATGCGCCATGACTCTTTCGAGTTGTCGAGCGGCTGTTTAACATCCAGTGCGCCCAGCCACGTCATCGGCTCAAATACGCCCGACTGTTCAATGAGGAGTTTCAACTCCTGATGCGTGTGGCAGCGATCGAGATTCTCGAAGTCGTACGTTTGTGTATCGGTCCCGCGTTTGACCTCCATGTGAATCGTACTGGTGGCCAACTGTGTGATCGGATCGAACTGTTCATCGACGCCCCAGCTCGTGATGACCGAAATGTCCCGGCCTTCAAACTCCCATTCGTTCTTGGCCGACCGAGCGATGTTGAACACATCGCGGGGGTGGTTGGCTTCAAACACGTAGATGCCGCCATCGGTGAGATTGCGTGCAACCGAGCGCAAATGGGTGATCATGTCTTCGTTGGTCAGCAAGTAATGAATCGTGGCGATGGCGCACATCGCCAAGTCGGCCGGCTCCGGCAGATCGAATTCCCTCATGTCACCCTGCACAAATTCGACCTTTGTACCGAAGCGCTTCGCTTTCGCGCGTGCGTACTCAATCATGTGGGGATTGATATCCAATCCGTAGGTGCGAAGCCCGCGTGTGGCGTAGTGAATGCCGTGATACGCCGGACCGCATCCCAAGTCGGCAAAGGAGCGCGGTTTGGCGCCGCGAAACTGTTCACATAAAGCATCCAATGTATCACACTCGAAATCGAGATCACGAAAGCCGAAAGCGGTATCGTAGGCCTCCGCCTGGCTGTAATAATCGAACTGGTTACCATCTGACATGTGTCTCTCCTGTCCCGGACTTATCCGCCGGCTTCACGGCTGATGACGACTGACGGCGGCTTGGGCGCCACGCGAACTCTGTCGCCCAAACGGAACTCCAACCTCTTGAACTTCCACGAAATCAGGGTTCCACGGACCAGCCAGTCAACAAACATCATCCACCACACACCCATCAACCCGAATCCCAGGATGTATCCAAACAAATAGGCGAACGGCAGTCGCACCAGCCAGCCGCCAATCAACGGCATCGTCATCACCCATCGGGTCTCTCCCGCTCCGCGCAACGCACCGGCGATGGTCAGCGCGAACGCCAGCGGCACCTGAATACAGGCGGCCACGGTACAGAAACGGATGCCGTAGGCAATCACCTCGGGATCGGAGGTAAACAAGCGCATCCATTCCTCGGCGAAGAAATAATAGGTGAGTCCCAGAATGCTCATGAACCCGGCGGATATCCACGCCGTGGTCCATCCCGCTTTCCGGGCGCCGTCGGGATCATTGGCCCCGAGCCGTTGCCCGACGGCGGTGGTGGCGGCTTGCCCAAAACCCAGCGCCGGCAGGAAGGCGAACGCCTCCATGTCGATTCCGATGCGGTGCGCCGCGAAGGCGGCGGTGCCGAATCCGGTCAGCAGTCGTGTATAGAATCCCTG
>WJJR01000319.1 GCA_014729565.1 Candidatus Zixiibacteriota bacterium
CCCCAACGCGATGGAGATCTGGTATCGCTTTCCAAAGTTTGTGCTCGGCTTCGTTGCTGCCTCGATCATCTTCTCGTTCATCGTGGTGCCATCGATGACCGGCGGCTCCTCCGGGGTTGAAGCGGAAATCATCAAACCGATCAGCAAGACCTTGCGGGGCTGGTTCTTCTGTCTGGCCTTCACCTCGATCGGTCTCGAATCAAATTTCAAGGATTTGACCGCCCAGCTCGAGGGCGGCAAACCGCTGATTTTGTACATCATCGGACAGACCTTCAATCTGATTTTGACACTTCTTGTCGCCTATTTGGCTTTCATGGTATTGTTCGCGGAGGCGATCTGACGATGAGCGGAACTCGACTGAACACTGATTCCACGTCTCATTCTCCCCGTGAATCGGCGGCAAGGCGGTGGAGCAAGTTCATCACCGGACTTGTGCTGTTGAGCGGATTCACAGCGCTATTGATGTCCGGTGCCACACCACCGGGTGTCTGCGGAGAGGTCTTACGGCACAATCAACAAGAACACATCGACGCCTCGCCTATCTTCTACTCGGAAGTTGAGAACATGTGGTCGATGATCGAGGAACTTGAAGCACGAAGAAGTAAACAGAATCACAAATGATCCAATGGACAGTGATCGTCAACGTTGACTTAAGGAGGTACACAAGATGACGACCAAAGAACTTCAGGAAGAACTTGTTGGCCTGATGAAGTCCTGGCAGAAAATCGAAGATTCCGCGATCAAGCAGACATCGAAAATCGAAGAGAAGTCGAACCATCCGATCGTCAAGACGATGATGGAAGTGATCCGTCAGGATTCGCGCATGCACGCGCGTGTGCAGGGATTCATCGCGGACAGTCTGTCCAAGGGGACCGTGACGCTGCGTCCCGAGGATCTCGAAGATGTCTGGGATCTGATCGAAGAGCACATCGAACTGGAACGCAAAACGGTCGAGTATGCCGAAAAGTCGCTCGCTGCGCTCAAAGGCAAGAAGATGGTCGTGCAGGAATACCTGCTCCAGTATCTCCTCACCGATGAGGAAAAACACAACGCCATCCTTGACCAGCTCGAAACGATCAAAAAGGGTATGTACCCGTACGGTTGATCAACTACAACCTCAGCACAACGACAATGCCCCCTCGGACAATGCCATTCCGAGGGGGCATGTCGTTGTGTGATGGTGATTGTACGGAGCACCGAACGGGGTGCCCCACCCTAACCGATTCGCCGCCCAGGGAGACGATCGTTTAGGTGGGATTCCCATTTCGGGAAATACATGTGCCCCTGACGACAAGCACGTCGATCTCCGATTGAAAATAAGCTCGTGTGCCACTGGACCTTGGTCAGTGGCCCTCCAACCTGACACATTTGTCATTATCTCAATGCGTAATCGGCACCACCGACACACTCGGTTCGACCACACTCAGCTCCGGCAAATGCGTCGACCAGTACTGAATCAACTCGTCGATGGTCCCGTCGAGTGAGAACCGCTTTGCTTCGACCGTAACAGTCCAATCCCGGGACCGCACCGCCCGCGATGTCGCCGGCCCGATCGACACTATTGCAGCGCGCCCGATAATCTGTTCCCGTTCGTCATCGGTCAGATTATCGGCGAGTGAAGCCACCGAGGCACCGCTGGAAAACAACACGACATTGGGTGGGAACGACATCAGCTTCGCCTTGATCTCTTCACCCCACGTGATCGGAACCGTACGGTAAACCTGCAACGGCATCACCGTGTGCCCCGCATCGGACAGCTTCTGCTCACCAACGGTATCGCGACGGTTGCCGCACACCCACACCACCTGCGACTGCGTCCCATCAACCGTGGCCATCTGCTCGGCGATATTCGCATCCATCGTCGCGCCGAACGCGAGATCGGGAACCAGGCGCCGCGAACGTAACACACGCTCGGCCCGCCGTCCCACGGTGACAATGCGAAAGTCATTGAGCGTGCGAATATCGGGATGCCATTCGAGCCATTGATCGAGAAAATGGCGCACACCGTTTTCGTTGTTGAAGACGATCCACTTGTTGCCGGCCGTCAGGGAGTTCAATTGCGTCCAGCCATCCGAGTCATGCACCCGTTCCGTCTTGATGGTTGCAAAGGGTTGAACTTCCGCACCCAGTTCGCGCAGGGTCCGATACAGTTCCCGCGATTGACTGACTGGCCGTGTCACCAGAATGCGCGCCCCGAACAACGGCAACCGTACCGGCTGCGCCAGGTGTTCGTGCAAATCAACCGTATCGCCGATGACAAACACCGCCGGCGGATGCACATGCTCATGCTTCACCGTATCCGGCATTCCCGCCAATGACGACCGAAAGACACGCTGCGTGGGAAAGCCACCGCGTTCGATCACCGCCGCGGGTGTCTCCGGCGACAGCCCCGATGTAATAAGCCGCGAGACGATATTCTCAATTTCCGAGACACCCATATATATAATGAGGGTCCCCTCCTGGGCTTTGCCCACCCAATCCCAGGGAACTTCCGCGAACCCCGGCGATGATGCTTTATGCCCGGTGGCGAGCATCACCCACGCCGAACGCCGGCGATCGGTACACGGAATACCCACCGACGCCGGAGCGGTAATCCCTGCCGTCATACCGGGAACCACAACGAACGGGACGCCATGATCTTTCAGGAATTGAGCCTCCTCCGCACCGCGTCCGAACACAAACGGATCGCCGCCTTTGAAGCGCACCACGGTCTTACCCTGTTGCGCCAGCTTCACCAGCAGCGCATTGATCTCATCCTGCGTTAAGGCGTGTGTGCCCGCCCGCTTACCGACATAGTGCCGCTCGACCTGTCGCGGCAACGTAATGACCAATTCGTCGGGAACGAGATTGTCGTACACGACCACATCGCACAAATCGAGCAGTCGGACCGCTTTCAGAGAAACCAGTTCCGGGTCGCCGGGTCCGGTACCGACCAGATAGACAAGTCCTGTCTTCGCATTCGAATCAGCCATCGCCTACTCCGTCGTTTCGCTTTCGCCGCCTGCCTGTTCGCGACCCTCCAGAATATCGTCCAGTGCCTGCTCGACATGGTTGGGTGACCGGTCTTTCAACAACGTCTTCCAGTCCATGCCGACAAAGCGCGCGTAACACTCCTGTTTGCGGGCGTAGTTGCCGGCCCAACGTTTCTGCACCATCCGGCGGAATTCCGCCGCGTGACGCATCAGCTCATTCCAGTGTGACGGAAACACGCCATCCAGAATCACCTTCAGGTGACCGGCCATAAACGGCGCATGGCCGTCGGTCGAAATCGCAACGGTGAGACACTCGCGGCGCACCACGGCGGGGAAAATGAAATCGCAGTGCGGGGGATCATCGACGACATTCACCAGAACACCTGCGGCCCGACAGTCTTCGAACACCTGATGGTTGACCGTGTTGTCATCCGACGCCGCAATCACCAAACCAAAATCGGCGACATCGCCCTTCTGATACGGCCGCTCCTCGACCGTAATCCGATTGTGCTCGGCATGGAAACGCAACTTCTCGTCGATTGTCGGTGCGATCACAGTGACCACCGCATCGTAATCGAGCAATGTATCCACTTTGCGGACCGCAACTGTGCCGCCCCCCACAACCAGACACTTGCGTTGATTCATCGTCAGCGAAATCGGCATGTAAGAATGAGCCATTAAATACCACCTTTGAAACTACGTGCGTTTGCGCGGTCGACTAGTGATCGGTGACCGCCTGAAGTCCAGCCGCCAATGATGTTACCTGTTCGATCGACGCTCCCTTCAAGACATACGCGGCCTGATACGATCGCGCGCCCCGCTGGCACACCAGGACAATCGGACGGTCACGCCCGACCTCGTCCAGACGGGATCGCAGTTGACCGAGAGGAATGCGAATCACCGGAGTGCCGTTGGCGGTCCAACAACCTGGCAGTGGTGTTGCCTCAGCCTCCTCATCCTCCCGGACATCTACAATCAATACCGCATTGGTCGAGATTGTGTCAAAAAGTCCGCCGGGACGGACAAACTGTTGGCCGCGCCGAACAGCATGCGCCAGTCCTGCGAGGTGGTGCAACGGGTCCAGCGCCTCGGCATACGGCGGCGCGTACGCGTGCTCGAAATCGAATAAACTGTCGACGGTCGCCCGATACTGGAGAAATGCCGCGAATGTATCCAACCGCCGGATGATATCGCCCTCCCCAACCGCCTGCAAACCAAGCAACTGCATGGTGGTGCCGTCGAAAATCATCTTCAGCACCATGGTCTTCACTTCGGGCTGGTAATCCGGTTTGTCGGGGAACGATCCGTGAACCGATTGCACATCGAAACCGGCATCCCTCGCCGCTGTCTCCGTCAGTCCAACCGCGCCGACATTCAGGTCAAAGACACGCAAACACCGCGTCCCGAGAACACCGGGGAATTGGACCTTGCCACCGGCGAGGTTCTCGGCAATCACACGGCCGTGACGGTTGGCAATCGACCCCATGTATAACATCAGCGGCTTTCCGGTCAGTTGATGAACCGACTCGACACAGTCGCCACCGGCATAAATGTCGGGATCACTCGTCTGCATCTGCGCATTGACAACAATCCCGCCACACGCACCAATCGCCAGCCCACACCGTTCCGCCAATTCTGCCTGCGGTCGAACACCGAGCGCCAGGAACACGTAATCGGCGGTCACTGTGGCGCCTCCATCGATGTTCGCCTGCAACTGATCTTCAGCATTGAGTTCGATACCCGTGACCGTTGCACGAAGATGTAGCTCAACATCCTGCTTGCGCAGTTCCTGTTCGACCAACGCCGACATCTCGGGATCCAGAGTCCCTTTCAGCAACTGTGCTTCACACTCGATCAGCACCGTTTCGATGCCCCACAACGACCCGACCGCCTCGGCCAACTCACAACCGATAAACCCTCCGCCAACGATAATGGCACGATCGATGGCTCCGGATTCCGCCAGTTTGCGGAAGGCCATCGCGTCCTCAGGGCTATGAAACGTCCGAATGCGTTCGGAGGCCACGACCGGAAAGGGTGGATCGACAGGATGCGCACCGGTCGCCAATACCAGCTTGCCGTATTGATGCTCGAAGGTCTCACCGCGTTCGACTCGGCGCAACGTCAGCGTATGGGCATTCCGGTCGACGTCGATCACTTCGACACCGGTGACGGCGTCACATCCGCGCGATGACCGGAAGAACTCGGTATCACGCGGGACACCATATCCGGTTTGCGTCAGCTCACTGAAGCTCTGAACGTCACCGGCGGCGAAGAACGGCATTCCACAGGACGCAAACGACAGATGCGCTCCCTTTTGAAACAGGGTCACACGGGCATCGGGCAATCGGCGTTTAACCGTCGCCGCGGTCTTGGGCCCTGCCGCGACACCGCCGACAATCACAACATCAGAATATGGCATGATGACACACCCGGGCATGCCCGGCACGCCGCCAAAAGACAGCGCGCCGAGCTGTGGGAAATCCGTGCTGTTAGGTTGGGATCTGTTTGCGGACCGAGAGCGCGATCCGATAGAATCCCGTGATCAACAACATCCCGAGTCCGTAGATACCGACCGAAATCATCAACTCGGGGAATGTCGGCATGTATTCGGTGACCGTGCCCAACGGATTGGGAATGAAGCCGGTCACCACCATCCCGAGACCCTTATCGATCCAGATCGAACCGAACACCGTCAGACAGGCGACCACCAGCGTCGATTGACGGTGCCGTGTGGTGGGATTGATCAACAGCACCAGCGCAATCAGGGCCAGGATCTCCGATGTCCACATCCAGCCGACCAGGCTGCTCTTCCCATCGAGCCCCAAAAACAGGTACTCGAAGTGCATCGTGTGGTGCGGGATGTTGCTGTAAATGGCAGTGAACAGCTCGACCAGAATGAAGAACACGTTGATCGCCATCGCGTAGGTGACAATCTGGGCGAGCTTTTGAATCGGCCCATAGCCGGCATCAAACCGTGTAAACTTGCGCAGAATCAAACACAGGAGAATCAACAGCGACGGGCCCGCGGCAAATGCGGTGGCCAGGAAGCGCGGCGCCAAAATCGCCGTCATCCAGAACGGACGCGCCGCCAATCCACTGTACAAAAACGCCGTCACGGTGTGAATGCTGATTGCCCACGGAATCGACAGAATGATCACCGGACGAATCCACTTTGGTGGAGCGATTCCCTTGCGTTCCGAATTCAACGTGATGTGACTGATAATCACATTGAGAACGAGGTAACCTCCCAGCGAGACCGTATCCCAGAACATCAACGATCGCGGCGACGGATGCAGGAAGACATTGGTGATACGGAACGGTTGGCCCATGTCGACGAAGATGAAGGTCATGCACATGATCACCGATGAGATCGCCAGAAATTCGCCCAGAATGGTGATCTTGCCGAATGCTTTGTAGTCGTGCAGATAATAGGGCAGCACAACCATTACCGCCGACGCCGCCACACCGACGAGAAATGTAAACTGCGCGATGTAGAATCCCCATGTCACATCGCGGCTGAGCCCGGTGATGCCCAACCCCTCATGGTACTGGCGCAAATAGAAGAAGAACCCGACCCCAATCAGTACAAAGAGGAAGATCACCCAGGTCCAGTATTGCCGACTGCCGCTTAGGGCTTTCTCCAGCATAGTCGCCTCACACGATATAGTAGATTTCGGGATGCGTTCCCAAACCGGGCTTGCGACGGATGGTGAACGTCTCACGCAACACCTGCCGCACCTCGGATTCGGGATCCTCGAGATCTCCGAAGATCATCGCCTTTTCTTTGCAGGCTTCGACGCACGCCGGCATTTGGCCGCGCGCCAGCCGTTCATCACAAAATGTGCACTTCTCCACCACCCCGCGCGTCCGCGTCGGATAGCTCTTGTTGATCTCATCGATGTGCGGACGCGGATCGCGCCAGTTGAAACTGCGCGACCCATACGGACACGCCGCCACACAGTACCGACAGCCGATACACCGGTGCCAGTCCATCATCACCAAGCCATCCGATTCGCGCTTCCAGGTCGACTCGGTCGGACACACACGCGTGCAGGGGGGATCATCACAATGATTGCACAGCACCGGCAATGTCGCATGACGCAGCTTCTCCGACTGATGCGCATGCTCCTGATCATGGAAGGCATGTTCGAACGATTCCTTCCAGATCCACTTCACTTCGTCTTTCGGATTATCGAAATCGGGTACGTTGTGCACCTTGTGGCAGGCGAGCGCGCAATCCCGGCATCCCTCGGCCGCCACGCACTTGTTGATATCGATGACCATCGCCCAGCGTTGCGCGACTAAAGGCGCTCTCGGCTGCTCCGGTTGCGCCGGCTCGGCCGGTGTCGTGTCCTGTGCAACGTCGGTTGTATCCTGCCCGAAGACGCGTACCGCCGGAGCCCCTGCGAGCCCCAGTGCCGAGAGGCCGGATAGAGTCAGGAATTTCCGCCGATCAATACTCACGTTACAACTCCTCCGGGATGATGTGACATTCCCAACAGTACGGCTCCACGCCCATATAGAGATGGCACCGGTCGCAGAACTTTTCTTTGCTGACGTGGCATCCCAGACAGGTATTGGTGAGGCTGCATTCACGGCGCCCGCCGTCGGGCGTCTCTTCGAATCGCTGCCCGTCCCGGATCACCTGGTCGCGCCACTCGTCGAGGAGATCCATGTGATGCGCCGCCATGTACGCTGAATCACGCACGCACGATTCCGCATCTTTGGGATACTCCACTTCCGGCGTGTATGACGCGCGGCCGCTGGACAGGTTGTACCAGAACGGTGCGCTCACCAGCGCGAGAAAGATCACCAGCCCAATGGTTACCTTGCCGGCATCATGCATTGGCCGCCACCTCCTCCTGAGATCCGCCTGCCGGAGACTCATCCGCATGCGTTTTGCCCGACAGGTCCTGGCCGCGAAGGTCAACGTCGCGTTCCTTTTCACCCTTCATGATCAGCGCGTTACCGACCATTTCGTGAATGCCGCCGACTTCCACTTCCGGCACCCAGTACTCCATCAACGGCGACAGGGTCGCCTTATCGATGGCGCAGATGCACAACAGCAGATTGACATCATGTTCGTCGTGCACAAACTGCACGGCATTCGCACGCGGCATACCACCGCGCATGCGCATCTCCATGTTCTCGTCGGTGCCTAACCCGGCCCCACTGCCGCAGCAGAAGGTCTGCTCCCGGATCGTGTTCTCCGGCATTTCAAAGAAGTTGTTGCAGACAGACTTTATAATGTAACGCGGCTCTTCGAGCAGGCCCATCGCCCGCGCCGGATTGCAGGAATCGTGGAACGTCGTCCGCCAGTGATCGTTGCGGCTCGGGTCCAGGTTCAATTTGTTGTTGCGGATCAAGTCCGCAGTGAACTCGGTGATGTGGACCATCTTCGTCGACGACGCATGGTCGAACGTGGTACCGGTAATCGGCGACCGCGGTGTCTCGAGGAAGTCAGCGGGACCGTTCAACGTGTTCATGTACTGATGGATGACACGCCACATGTGACCGCATTCCCCGCCCAGAATCCACTTCACGCCGAGCCGCTTCGCTTCGGCATACATCTTGGCATTGAGCCGTTTGATCATCTCGGTCGAGTGGAAGAGGCCGAAGTTGCCACCCTCCGACGCGTATGAACTCCACGTGTAATCGAGCCCGATCTCGTGGAAGAGCGCCAGATATCCGAGCAACGTGAAGTAGTGCGGCGACGCGAAATAATCGGCCGATGGCGCAATAAACAGAATCTCCGCACCCTTCTTGTTGATCGGCGCGTCGACGCGAATCCCGGTGATCTCTTCCAGTTCATCGACGGCGAATTCGATGCTGTCCTTGAATCCGTGCGGCTGGATCCCAAGATGGTTTCCGGTCCGGAAACAGTTCGACAGCGGTGTGCAAATCCACTCGATGCTGAGGCCGACGAGATTCATCAACTCGCGCGCCATCATCGTGATTTCCGCCGTGTCGATCCCGTACGGACAGAAGACCGAACAACGACGGCATTCCGTGCACTGGTAGAAGTAGTAAAACCACTCCTTCAGCACACCGACCGTCAGCTTGCGGCCACCGGCGATGCTCCCCAGAATCTTGCCTGCCGTGGTGAAATCGTTGCGATACACCGACCGCAGCAGTTCGGCGCGCAGCACTGGCATATTCTTCGGGTCGCCGGAACCGATGAAGTAGTGGCACTTGTCGGCACAGGCGCCGCACCGGACACAACAGTCCATGAACACCTGGAACGAACGGTATTTCTTGAGACGCTCACGCATGCCGGTGAGAATGATCTGTTCCCACCCATCCGGCAGTTGCCAGTCATCGTCGGTCGGCTGCCACTTGCGCGGGTAGGGCAAATCCAGATATTCCAGTGTCTCCGGGACCGCCGCGTAGTTCCACGTACCCTTACGGAACTCAACAGTGGGATCCATCCAGCCCTGGGGTGCGGGTTTGAACTCTACCTGCGCGAGTTCTTGCGGTTTTTTCAGCTTCTCAGACATCCGCTAGTCCTTCTCTACCGGCAATTCCGCTGCTTTCATCACATCGCGGAATTCGTCTTCATATTCCTCGTAAGTGTGCACTGTGACCGGGTAGTCCCACGGATTCACATGCCGCTCCCACCGGTTGTTGTTCACCATGTTGCGCGTCGGCGACATGAACACACCCGCCATGTGGACCAGTTTGCTCAGCGGGATGTAGGCCAGCAGAATGCTCACCAAAAACAAATGAACACCGAATGTCGCACCCAATCCCTCCGGCACGACCGGCGCAAACGACAGCAATCCCGTACCAAGCTGCTTGGCCAACGTGATATCGGACTTGTCGAAATACCGCAGATAGATGCCCGACCCGGTGATGCCCAACAGCAAAAACAACGCAAAGTAGTCGGCTGGCAGTGAGATGTAGCGCAGCTTGGCCTCCCAGAGACGCCGCAGCACGAGATAACTGAGCGCACCGACAACCACAATGTCGGTCAACAACAGCACCGGCAATCCGATCTGGAAGAATCCGTCGAGATTCTGCAAGCCGATGATCCAGTTGGGCACCGGCTCAACGAAATACTTGAAGTGCCGAACCAGAATGATCAGCAACGACCAGTGAAACAACAGGCTGCTGGCCCAGAGCCACTTGTCGGGATTGTGCAACACCCGTGGTGGTCCCTGACGGATCTCCGTCGTCGTGTTCCGGAATAACGAACGGAAGAATAAAACCTCCAGAATCATCCGCCAGATCACACCGAGCATGTTATGCGGATTCTCCTGGTTGTTCGACCGAATCCACGGCAGTGATTTCTGCTGGCCGCACGATGTCGGAATCCGGAAGGGCACCGGTGACCGTGCCCAGTGGATCACGCGGTAGACAATCCCCAGCACGAAAATGGCCAGTCCGGCATACGGCAGCACCACGAAGAAGAGATATCGCGCGCCACCGCCACCCACGGTTCCGATCGCGATCAGAACCACTACGGCAAGAAGCGGGATCAGGATTCGCATATTGGGTCCCCAAGTCGTTCCAATAACTTGCCGACTCTGCGTCGCTCACACTGGACACGAATCTCCGCGAGCCGTTCACGGCAGGCGATGTACTCCTCGAAGGCCGCCAACGCCATCCGATCGATCCGCTGTTCGATCACCACCGCCTCGTCCGCGTTTACACCGTAATTCAGTGAGTCGGAGAGCACCTCGCGAATGACGGTCTTCAGTGCAAACACGAAGCCGAGTGCATCCGACGGGCTCCACTCCTGGACGGCCAGAATTCGAATTAACCGCCCCATTGAGTCGTGAATGGACTCCACCGGCGTGTCGTCGGTGATGTGGGACAACAGAACGGGCAGTTCGGTCCGCAGCGCGTGACCGATCGGATTGCGGAAACGGTCGGTTTGTGCTTTGAGGAATTCGTGGCTTCCCTCAGGGAAGCTGTTGACAACGCGGTCGATCCATTGGGTTGCAATGGTCGCCTGCTGCTGTTGTAGCGCCTTGCGCAGCATGGGCCTGCCCCATTTCGCAGTCACTCGCCGGCAGACGCCCCCCTGCCACTGCCGGCAAGCGATGTTGATGCCACGCGCGCCGCGTCAACTCGTATCCGAGGTCTTGCGACCACCAGTCGATCCGTAGTCAACACGAGTTGACGCGCGCGCAAACCGCAAACCGGGAATTACACGCAGCCGGTCGGCTTGGCCAGGCCCGCAACTTTACAGGCGCCCTTCGCCGGTCCCGACGGGAACAGCTCGTACACCTTCTTCAGCGGGAAACCGGTCTCTTTGCAGAGCTTCCGAATCATCGGCGCAATGCCAAACTTCAGATAGTATTCTCTCAGGTAGTTGACCAGTTTCCAGTGCTCCTCGGTCAATTCCTGGACGCCTTCGGTCGTGGCCAGAGCCTTGGCGACCTCTTCGTTCCATTCCGAGGGTTCGTCCATGAAGCCGTCTTCGTCGACTTCGATCTTGATGGTGCCGTGTTCGAATGTTGGCATCGCAATTCCTCGCTTCCGTTACAACTTCAACACCTACCAACAGTGACTTTAGTGCATCTCGATATATCCACAGGGACAGTTCTCCGCACACTTCTTGCACCCGTTGCAGAACTCAAGCTTGAACTTGTACGTCCCGTACTTGGTCAACGGCTTCACCACGGCGTTGTCCTGGCAATAACTCCAGCAACTGCCGCAGTCGAAACACATCCCGCAGCTCATGCAGCGTGCCGCCTCGGCGAGCATCTGCTCGTCCGACATCGTCTTCACGATCTCGGCGTTCATCTCACGCAGCCGCAGATCGACGGGGATCTCCTCCGGCTGATTGCGTTGCGCCTCGTCGTAGTGGCTCAACTTCATCTTGTCGGAAGTAACCACCGCGAGCATCGGCTTATCGGGCAGTTTCTCGCCGGTCATCATCTCGTGGACGGCAAAGGCGGCCAGACGGCCGTGTGCAATCGCATCGACGACCAATCCGAGATTGGTATCGTCGCCGCCCGAGAAGATGTCGTGTTCCTGCGTGTGTCCGCTTTCGTCGATCTTGATCCAGTCTTTGCCTTCGCGCAGGTTTTCGAATCCGTCGAAATCCGGCGCCTGGCTGATCGCGGCGATGAGCGTCGTGAGTTCAACGTCAAAGGTATCGCCTTCGATCGGTACCGGACGGCGGCGTCCGGAGTCATCCGGTTCGCCGAGTTCCATCCGCTGGCACGTCATACCGGTGGCTTTGCCGTTGTCGCAATGGAGTGACAACGGAGCGGCCAACAGCTCGATTGTGACGCCCTCTTCCTCGGCGCCCTCCACTTCTTCATCGATCGCCGGCATCTCGGTGCGCGTGCGACGATACAGAATCGTCACATCGGCGCCCAGTCGACGCGCGACACGCGCCGCATCGATCGCGGTATCACCGCCACCGACCACAACGACCTTGTCGCCGACGTCGATCATCTCGCCGCCATTGATCTTGTGGAGGAAATCGGTCCCCGCCCACACATTCTCGGCGTCTTCACCATCAAGCCGCAACTTCAGTCCCTGATGCGCCCCGATACCGACAAACGTGGCACGATACTCCTTCCGGAGATCGTCCATGGAAATGTCTTTGCCGATCTTGGTGTCGAGCTTCAGCTCCACACCCATGTCGAGAATGCGATCGATTTCGCCGTCCAGCACGTCGGCCGGCAAACGGTAGTCGGGAATACCGTATCGCAGCATACCGCCGGCCTTGGGGAACGCCTCAAAGACCGTGACCGGATACCCGCGCCGCGCCAGATGGTACGCACACGACAGACCCGCCGGCCCCGAACCGACAACCGCAACCTTCTCGGTGCGCGTCTCCTCGGCAACTTTCTTCGCCGGCAGCCCGTGCTGCAAGCCGTAGTCGCCGATGTAACGCTCAACCTTATTGATGTTGACCGATCCGTCTTTGTCCTTGCGGTTGCAGTCGTCCTCGCACGGATGCGGGCAGACTCGTCCGCACACCGCCGGGAACGGTGTCGTCTCCAACGCAATGTAGAACGCTTCTTCGAGCGCCTGCTCGTGGGTCTTCCCTTTGCCTTCGGCCTGAGAGATGGTGGTCAGCCAGTCCCGAATCAGATTATGATTGGGACACCTGTTGATGCATGGCGGCGTCTTTTCAATGAGCTGGGGTCGTAATGGCGAGGTCTCGACACTCGACCCGCCGCTGGAGCGAAGGCTCTTGAGACCCTTTTTCTTCTTCTTAATGATCTTGGCCATAATGCATCATCCCAATTAGAGTGGCACGTTATCGTGTTATTTGCTCCGATTCGGGATTACCGTTGGTCGTTCAGCAATCACCAACGATACCCATCCACCTCCCCAGCACGTCATCATTCCCGCACGGCCATCAACTCCGGACGAGCGGATGTCGCCTTCGAGCTGCGTCCTCCTGAATCTGGTCGATCGCGGTACCGCTGCGCCGCCTGAACCACCGACGGCGCCCAGGCGGGCGTCCCCAACGCATGCAGGTGCGAGTAGCACGCCAGCACGTTGTTGCGCACGAATCCGTCACGGCGCTTCCCCAATCCCACGCCGCGCGACACCGACAGGCACGTGTCGGCATCACCGAAATCACAATCCGGACTGGAATAGTGGAATTCGTGACCGCGAACCATCGTCCCGATCGCGAAGAACGGATTCTCACGATCAATCGACATCTGCGAATACCCATGCCCCGCCGGTTTGCGCGACATGGTCAGATCGATGTCGAACACACCCGACATCAAATACCGCCGGTTGTCATAGGTGATCGACGCCGCCAGGTAAATCAGTCCGCCGCATTCCGCGTAGATCGGCATGCCGCCCTCCGCGGCGCCCCGAACCTCGTCCATCAGGGCCCGATTCCGGCGCAGACGGTCGGCATGCACTTCCGGAAAGCCGCCGCCGATGTAGAGAGCGTCGATCGGCGGCAGGCTCGTGTCGTGCAAAGCGTCAATACACACCAATTCGGCCCCGGCCAATTCCAGGGCTTCGAGGTTCTCCGGATAGTAAAACGTAAACACCGTGTCGTGAAAGTACCCGACCCGCACCGACGGCTGCGTTGCCACAGACAAGTGCGGCACACGCACGTCGAGCGCATTGGCATTCCGTGCCACGGATTGAAGCGCGGTGATGTCGAGACACGATGATCCCAACTCGGCCAATCGGTTGTCCATTCCCGACGCAGTTGTCTGTTCGGCAACCGGCACCAGTCCGAGATGCCGGCTGGGCAGCAAATCGTCGCCCGCGGCTTGCTTCGGCACCGTGCCAAGAACCGGCAGTCCGCAATACGACTCGATTGCCTCGCGAAGGACCCGCTCGTGCCGCCCACCGGCGACGCGGTTCAGGATCACCCCCGCAACGTCGAGCTTGGAATCAAACGACTGGACACCATTGATCAGCGCCGCCACCGTTCGCGTCACCTTCGTCGCATTGACAACCAACACAACCGGGGCTTGCAGAAGCGTTGCGAGTTCGGCGGTACTATGCGTACCCGCTGCATCCATACCGTCAAAGATTCCCCGGTTTCCCTCAATAACGGCGATGTCCGATTCGGAGGAGGCGCGCACGAAGTTCACACGCACATCATCCGCCGCGGCGAGATAGGTGTCCAGGTTGCGGCACGGCCGGTCCGCCGCCCACGACAGCCACGCGGCATCGATATAGTCCGGCCCCTTCTTGAAAGCAGACACCGCTACATCTCGCTCTCTCAGTGCTCTAATGAGACTGAGACTAATGAGCGTTTTGCCGCTGTCGCCGGACAGGCCGGCGATGACCAACCGTGGTACGTTCATAGTTCTCGACCGCGCCTTCAGTGTGACGGCCAATTAATCGTTGGCCGCGCCTTCGCGATGCGGGAGTTCGAGGAAGCTGCCACCGAAATAGGTGTACACACACCGTCCGGAGTTGACCAACTGCTTGATCGCTTCCTTGCACAGCTTTTTGTCCACTTCATCGCCGTACATCTCGATCATGGCCTTGGTCAGGTCCATCGGTTTGAGCTTCTTCATTCCTTGTGCGTCTTTCACCATGGTGTACATGGCGTCCGCCACTTCGTCTACTGTCTTTGCCACATTAACCTCCTCAGAAGGTTAAATGGGTCGAGCGTTTGAATGTCAGTCCGGCATGCTTGAAGTCGTCGATGTGCTCTTTCTGGAACTCGATATTGGCCATCTTGAAGAACCGCGGCCAGCCGATCCGTTCGATCCATTCACCCATGCGCTCGTACTTCTTCGCATTGGCGGCCCACAACTCGACCAAATTACGCACGGCGCTCGTCACTTCCGGCCAGCGCGGCGGATTGTTCGGCAAAAACGGAATCGCCAGTTTCGAAAACATCGGTTCGTGACGCGCGTTCGACACCTTGCCGCCGACCCAGATCGACACACCGTCGTTGAGCGGGTTGTTGAGCGGCATCGCCGGACACACGGTGTAGCAGTTCGCGCAGAACATGCAGCGGTCTTCATCGACCTCGACGGTCTCCAGACCCTCGACCATGGTCGGCTTAATCGCCGCGGTCGGACACGATGCGACGACATTCGGAATCTCGCATACCTTTTTCAATTTGGTGTGGTCGACTTTCGGCGGACGGCGGTGGACACCCAAAATCGCAATGTCGGAGCAATGCACCGCGCCGCACATATTCAGACAGCACGCCAGCGCAATGCGCAGCTTGCCCGGCAACTTCTTCTCTTCGAAATACTCCATCAAATCGTCCATGACGCATTTCACGATGCCGGAGGCATCGGTCGCCGCCGAGTGACAGTGCACCCAACCCTGCGTGTGGACGATCGAAGAGATCGCATTGTCAATACCGCCGACCGGATGGCCCATCTCACGCAGATCGCTGATCAACGGATCGATGTTCTCGGACTTGGTCAGCAGGAACTCGACATTGTGACGGCTGGTGAAGCGCAGATACCCGTCACAGTACTTGTCCGCCAGATCGCAATACATGCGGATCTTGTCGACGCTGAGCAGACGTCCGGAGGACGCGCGCACCGTAAACAACTTGGCGTCCGATTCGGACACGTGGACCATGACGCCCGGCTTCAACGTCTCGTGGTACTTCCACTTGCCGTAATTCTCTTTGATGATGGGCGGCAAAAACCGCTCATGATGTGGTGGACCGTAGTCTGTCCGCCGCTCTTGTGTTGCCACTTCAGCCATGATATATCCCTCGAATCGTAAGTGGTCTCCGGTTAACGATTAGCTTTCGTCGTCTTCCTCCTCATCGTCTTCTTCGTAATACTCTTCGTAGAAGACATAAGGATTCTCACGCGGATGTGCGACCATCTCGGGAATCGGTTCGACCTCGATCGCTTCGAGGAAGTTGCCGAGACCGACGCGTTGGATGAACTCTCCAATTCGCTCACGATTCTTGCCTTCCTCACACCAGACATCCCAGATGCGTTCGACCACATCTTTGATCTCCTGGTAGGGAGGCTCCATCTTGATGAACGGGATCAGCACCGAGGACAGCATGGCGCCCTCGACGATTGGCGCTTTCGATCCAATCAGAATCGTCGCACCGCGATCCTTACCCGGCCGCAGGGCCTTCGGCATCACGTTGATGCAGTGCATGCAGCGGCGGCAGTAGCTGTTGTCAATCTCCAGCTTGGTGCCGTCCCAGGCCATGCACTTGGCCGGGCAGTTGTCCACCACGTCTTTCTGAATGTCCATGCCGTTGTCGGCATATTCCTTCACGGCTGCCTCGTCCATCTGGATATCGTCGCGCCAGGTTCCGATGATCGACAGGTCGGAACGCGCGATGGAGGCCACGCAATCATTCGGACATCCACTGAATTTGAATTTGAACTTGTACGGGAACGCCGGACGGTGCAGCTCGTCCTGGTACGCCATGGTAAAGTCATAGCATGCGCCCATCGTATCGTAGCAGGCCCACTCGCAGCGCGCCTGGCCGCAGCAGCAGCTCGGCGTGCGCACGTCGGATCCCGACCCACCGATGTCGAAGTCGATTTTCTGCAATTCGTCGAACACCGGCTCCAAATGGTCGGTCGATGTCCCCAGCAGAATGATGTCACCGGTGGAACCGTGCATGTTCGTCAGACCGGAGCCGTGCTTCTCCCAAATATCGCAGATGCTGCGCAGGGCATCGGTCGTGTAAAACCAGCCGGCCGGCTGGTTGATGCGCATCGTGTGGAAGTGGGACACATTCGGGAACTCCTCCGAGAGGTCGGAGTAGCGGCCGATCACACCGCCGCCGTATCCCATCACACCCACGATACCGCCGTGTTTCCAATAACCGATCTTCTCGCGATACGATTTTTCAAGCTGGCCGAGCAGATCCACCGCCATCGGATTTCGCTTGGCGGCCATCTTGATTTCCTTGACGAAACTCGGCCAGGGCCCCTTTTCCAGTTCGTCTAACAGTGGGGTTTCTTGGACATTGTCTGCCATGTTGCCTCCTTCCGGATTGCCTATGGAAGCCGGCGAGTATGAAACCCGATTGCCGTGACGATGGTCTGCCTGTCAGGTCGCGTCAGTGTCGCGGGTCGTACAAGCATCGCAGGGCTCCTCATGCGCTCGGGTTCAATCCTCCGTTTCGTTGGGCCCTGGCCCATGCATGAGCACGGGCCAGGACTCATCACCATTGTTGTTAGGCCATCGCTGGCGCTGACTCCGTGATGGAGATGATGTCGCGTTTCATCATCGACCATTCGTTGGCCTTCGGATCGTATTTGCAGTTCGCAAACACCTTCCAGTCGTCCTTCATTTCCGGCTTGTCGGCGCGGAAATAGTAGCCCGGCCACCGCGTCTCTTCGCGGAACATGATGGTCCGCATGTGCGCTTCGGCCTGCCACATCCGATGGACGTTCTCCCAGCAACGCAGCAGCTCGTGATGGTTTTCCGCTCCGAGCTTCTCGGCGTCCTCTCTCAAGAACTCAAGCAGTTCGAGACCCTTCTCCAGCATCTTCTCGCTGGTGGTGAAGTTGGTGGAGACGCCGCCGGCGTACTCGTCCATGATCTTCTGCAGACGGAACATGAACTGCTTCGGCCGGATGTAGTTCGGGTTGACGTCCGGATCGGTGCTGGCGTTCTGGTTCTGCTCGAACAAATCGAGCGGACGCAGGATGCGTTCCTTCAGTTCTTCGATCTTGGCATCCGGGACATCGCCACCGTCGCCGTTATCAGCGACAAACGAGATCGCGCCCTTCGCGGCGATGCGGCCTTCCGCATGCGACCCGGAGGAGAACTTGTGGCTCGACGCACCGGAGGCGTCGCCGGCCGCAAACAGACCCTGCACCGTCGTCATGTTCGGATAGCCCCAGAAGTACTCCTTCGGCGCCAGATCCTCGGGACCGCTCACCCAGGCACCCGATGCACCGGAGTGCGAACCGATGAAGTACGGTTCACAAGCCGCGATTTCCGACGGCTTCTCTTCCGGGAAGGTGTTCGTCGACGCCCACAACAGCGCCTGCGAGATCGTCATGTCGAGAAAGTCTTCCCATGCTTCCGATTCGAGCTCTTTGAGTTTCTTCTTCCGCTCTTTCTCGTCGGGCACTTCTTCGGAAATGCGCTGCAGGGCCTCTTCCGTACGCATGTAGATCGGGCCCTTCCCCTCCATGACGTCGAGCATCATCAGCCAGTTGCGCAAGTTGGCCGGGACCGGCTTGACGAGACCGTAGGGTTTCCACTTATCCAGCTCGTCGCGCCGTGTCTGCATGTAGGCCTCGCCGAGCGCGTTGGTTGCCCGCGACTTGAACAGCAGGAACCAGGCGCCGACCGGGCCATACGCATCCTTGAAGCGGACGGGGATGAACCGCACTTCCTGGCAGGTCATCTCCGCACCGGCCTTGATCGTGAAGTACGCACTGGCGCCGGAGTTAAACGGCGGATACCACGAACGACCCAGTCCTTCACCGGTCGACCGCGGCTTGAACACGTGCACCGCACCACCCATCATCGCGAGCACGGCCTTGGCCTTGAAGACGTAGAACTTGTTCTCACGAACACTGAAGCCGACCGCGCCAACACAGCGGCCCTGGTCATCGATCAGGGGCTCGGTGATGAACACGCGCTCGTAGATGTTGTCCACGCCCAACGCGTTCTTGGCGGCTTCGGCGACGATGATCTTGTACGATTCACCGTTGATCATAAGCTGCCAGCGGCCCTCGTGTACGTACTTTCCTTCTTTGTCTTTCCAAATCGGGAGTCCCCACTTCTCGAACAGGTGCACTGACGAGTCGACGTGACGGGCGATGTTCGCCACCAGGTCTTCGCGGGTGATGCCCATGAGGTCGTTGCGGACGTAGTCGATGTAGTCCTTCACGGTGTTGGCGCCGGAGTTGATGTCAACGTACTGGTTGATCGCCGACAGACCCATCGCGACAGCACCGGACCGGTCCATCGCCGCCTTGTCCACCAGCGTGACTTTCAGATTGTTCTTCTTCGCCCAATGCGCGGCCTCGACCGCCGCGCCGCAGGCGGCCATACCACCACCGCAAATCAATACATCGGTGGTGACTTCTACGGTTTCCCATTTCGCCATGGCTGTACCGTCCTTTCGCCCTTAGAGGCTCGGCAGTTCCGCGCACTTGGTTGATTCGGGTTCAGTGAACAACAATGGACTCTTTAGATCGTCCGAGCCGGAGGCAAAGCCACCGTCCGGAACCGCGCTTCCCTCCGGAGTCGTACGGATCGGGAATTTAAAGCGCTTCAAGGTGCCGTTGCGGAACTTGATCGTCCACAGAATGCTGTCCGACGAGCGCATCGGCGTCACCATGCCGTTCAACGGCATGAAGTCCGCATAACCGCGCAGTTCCATCGCCTGCACCGGGCAAATCTTGACGCAGCACATGCACTCCCAGCACATCGCGGGGTCTTGGTTGTAGGCTTTCATCTTCTCCTTGTCCAAGACCATCAGATCGTTGGGACAGATGTACTGGCAGGCGGTCTTGTCGAGCGCCTTGCACCCGTCACATTTGTCTGGGATTACATAACTTGGCATTGGTACCTCCCAATTGGCCGAAAACCCTGTGACTGTTATATCTTTATGCGTTAACCTTCCCACTTACCGTTTCGCATCGCCCGTGGCGTGCGCGTGCATCTTCACTTCCACTCTCTCGCCATCTTTCAACCCCGCGTAGTACTCGCGCAGAATCGCGAGCACTTCCGGACGGCTGAATTCGGCCGGGACATCCCCGCCTTCGGAGAGCGCCTTGCGCAGAGCCGTACCCGAGAGGAACAGACGATCCTCTTTGCCGTGCGGACAGGTCTTCATCGAACACATGCCGCCGCACTTGTAGCACCAGAACGTCCAGTCAATCGGCAGCATCTTGCACTTCAGGGACCCTTCCGGCAACTGGTGGAAGATCTCCTGCGCGTCGAACGGCCCGTAGTAGTCGCCCACACCGGCATGGTCACGGCCGATGATCATGTGCGTGCAACCGAAGTTCTGACGGAACACCGCGTGCAGCAGTCCTTCGCGCGGGCCGGCGTAGCGCATGTCGAGCGGATAACCGCCCTGCACCACTCGGCTCTTGTCGAAGTAGTTCTCGACCAGTGTGTCAATGCAGCGGACACGCACGTCGGCAGGAATGTCGCCGGGCTTCAACTGGCCGACCAACTGGTGAATGTACACACCGTCAGACACCTCAATCGCAATCTTCGCAAGGTACTCGTGCGACCGGTGCATTGGGTTGCGCAACTGCATCGCCGCAATTGTCTTCCAGCCCTTCTCCTCGAAGAGCTTGCGGCTCTCGGCCGGACGCTGGTAGATGGCGGCAAAGTCTTTGGGGAAGTACGATTCCGACAGCACCTTCACCGGACCGCCCAGGTTCCACGCCTTCTGCTCCATGACCTTCTGCACGCCGGGATGCTCGGTGTCGGCCGTCGTGAAGACGTGCTTGCATTCGAAGTCCTTGTCGATTTGGTACGACTCGTTGACCGTCATGGTCCCCATGACTTCATTGGTCTCACCGGACACGAGGCAGATCTCCGTTCCCGGGGCAATCTTCTCATCGTGAGATAAGGTGATCGGAATCGGCCAAAACGTGCCGTTGGCCATCTTCATGTCCTGGCAGACGCCTTTCCAGTCGTCCTGCCCCATGAAGCCTTCGAGTGGCGTAAACCCCCCGATCCCCAAAAAGATCAAGTCCCCGGTTTCCCGTGAGGACATGACCACTTTCGGGAGGGTCTCCGCCCGTTTCAATTCCTCCTCGCGCTCCTTACCATCCAGGAGGAGGATCCGCAGCGTGTCACTGCCGTGGGGAGATATCAACTCCGATTTTTGCATGATCACAACCTCTCCTCATTAGGGGTTTGCTGTTCGTCCCATGCCGTCAGCCGATCGCAGCAGATTCAGCCTCCTTTTAATCCATAATTTGGTACGCTGAACCCCACTCATTTGATCGGCTTTATTGTTATCAAATTCACAAACATACCGCTTTCTGACAACACTTATGACAACCGCAATCCCCACCCTCAAACAGTTTGTCTCAAAATCATCGAAACCGAGGTCCGGTATCTGTCATCACCATCTGGTAGTGCAACCCCAACTTGCCTTTTTTCAATGACTTGCACTCTCTGGAACCTCGCCGATTCGCGATGCCAACCTCTTCCCCGCGCCATCAGCAGCGGAGCTGTGGGCCCGTCTACGCAGCGTCGGGCAAGCAGTACCGTAGAGAATCGCCGATTCTATGTCAAGTCGGCTTGTGAAATATATGTCAAGACTTGTCAATTTTAGCGCTTCTATGACAAGATGAAAACGATGTTCAATATCGTCGCTACTAGCGCCCATGTATTGTCAAAACCGTGACCAATTTGACCCACATTGCCAGCACATGTGCGTTACTCTCAATGGAGGTCACAACTGATCGGATGACCGAAGAACGAAAACCGGGAAGTCGAACCGTGTCGTACCGCGACACACAGAATCGAGCCACCCTATGACCACACACACACAGCGGCGGGACGGGCCGGCCTACTCCGCTGAGAGTCTGTCAACTCCATCACCGGCCGGCTTGCATCGGTCCACAACGCCGAGTAAGTTCCCCCCGGATATGAAGACCCAAAGCACGGAGAGTGCCGTCGTGACCACAAATGACGTCAATGACAAGTGTCCACACTGCGGAATGACCATGTCGAAATGGATGCCGCCGGATGACTCCGGCTGGAATCCCGTCTACCAGTACATCTGCTTCAATGACGAATGTCCGTACTACATCCAGGGCTGGGAATGGATGCTCACGCACTATGAACAGAAAGCCTCCTACCGGCACCGTTTCGATCCACACACCGGTGATACCGGACCGCTGGCGGTCTGGTCACCCAACGCCCACCGTGGCCGCATCATCGACTGAGGGGAGGCACCATGCGTGAAGTTGAAAAACTCAAAGAGGAAATCCTCAAGGACTATCCCCGGTTGTCGAAGGACGACACCTTCGCTTTCGCCTGCCACTCCGGTGTGCCCTGCTTCAACGATTGCTGCGGCGACGTGAACATCTTCCTGACGCCCTACGATGTCATCCGTCTGAAGACGGCGCTGGGCATCTCGTCGCAGGAGTTCCTCGATCGCTATACGCTCATGCCGTTCGACAAGAACCTGGGCTATCCGGTCATCCTGTTGCAAATGACCGACGATGACCGTAAGAGCTGTCCCTTTGTCAAAGAGGACGGTTGTTCCGTCTACAATGACCGCCCCTGGTCGTGCCGCATGTATCCGTTGGGCATGGCGTCGCCGGGCGAAGGCAGCGAGGATCTCTCCGACGAGTTCTATTTCCTGTTGAAAGAATCGGTTTGCAAGGGCTTCCGCGAACCGAAGGAGCAGACCGTCGACGAGTGGCTGGTCGACCAGGGGATCGTCGAATACGACGAAATGGGCAGGGACTTCAAGGATCTGACCCTCCACCCGTTTTTTCAAGAAGGCTCCAAGCTGACCCCCGAGAAGATCGAGATGTTCTTCATGGTCTGCTACAACATCGATCGCTTTCGCGACTTCGTCTTCAAGAGCAGCTTCCTCAACAAGTTCGAAGTCGATGAAGACACCGTCAATGCGATCCGAGAAGATGATGTGGCCCTGCTGAAGCTCGGGTACAAGTGGTTGCGGTTTGCGTTATTCGGCGAAAAGTCTATGACGGTCAAAGGCGATGTCCTCGCCGACAAAGAGCAGGAACTGCGGATGAAACAAAAGCTGCCGCCCAAGGCCGGCAAATAGCGAATACCCTGTGATACACCACGGGCCGTCGAGACCAGCTCAGACTCGGCGGCCCGTTTCGCTGAACTCACCTCTGCAAATATCCTTATCCATTGTCAATTATCAACTTATCATCACCCCCGTTCGCTTTTTCAAATTCTTGTGCATTTTTTCTTTAGTTTGAAGTGTAGCTTTCGTATACTTCGGTAGTCACAACGCTGTTTGGAGGTGGTCGAATGGCTCACTCGAGCAGTCGCGCAAAAGAAAAATTTCACAAGATCGCCGCAACTGAACGTCGCCGGGCGACACCGGAACCCGAAGATGACTGGGATCCGATCATGGCGATTGGCGTCGCTGCATCGATGACCGGCCTCTCGGTTTCGGCGCTACGGAAGTACGAATCCGAGGGTCTGCTTACCTATCACCGCACGCCGACCGGCCGCCGCCTTCTGTGCCGCGCCGATATTCGGCGCATCAAAACGATCCAGCATCTCATCAATGAAGAGGGACTCAACATTGAGGGAATTCGGCGACTGCTGGCCTTGCTCCCCTGCTGGGATCTGACCCACTGCTCCCAGGACACCCGCCGCGAGTGCCTCGCCACCAAACACAGTCATCAGCCCTGCTGGATGGTGCGCAAAACGAAATGCGCCAAGGCGGGGTTCAACTGCAATGAATGCGATGTCTATCGCTACGGCACATACTGCATCGGAACAATGAAATCACTCGTTCACGGCACGGATGACGACACGCCGTGATCGGAGGAAGAGCGAGGCGCCAGATGAATGAGACGATCCGCATTGGCGACACCACGGTCCGCTTAATCAAAGGGGACATCACCGACCAGGAGATCGAGGCCTTCGTATACTACGCCCGCCATAATCTGGCGCTCGGCTCGGGATTTGGCACGGCCATCACAGTCCGCGGCGGCCCCGACATTCAGAAGGAACTCGACACTCTTGGACCGATCGAAACCACCGAAGTCGTCGTATCCAACGCTGGTGAGCTGAAAGCGGACAAGATCATTCATGCGGTTGGGCCGCGATTCCAGGAAGTCGATCTTCCGGCCAAATTGGCAACCACCATCCGCAATTGTCTCTCCGCCGCCCGAGAGCATGACATCTCGTCTCTCGCCTTCCCGCCTATGGGCGTCGGCTTCTATGGCGTGCCCCTCGATTTGTGCGCACGGATCATGCTGGCGACATTTCAGGAAGTCTTGAGACAAAGCCCCGGTATGCGGGAGATTGTCATCTGCGCCAACGATTCCCGTGAATACGAACCGTTCCGGCAACTGCTGCAGAACTTCAGCACGACAAAGGAGTATGTCCAATGAGCGAGTCACTCCATTTCGCCGAACACACCCTCCAGGAAATCGCCCTGGTCTTCATGGCGCTTGTGTACACGACACGGGTGCTGTGGCTGATCCGGTTTAATGCCTCGAAGGAACGGCAGCCGGAAACCGGCTTACCCGACACATCGGCGCGCAAAGGCATTCTCTACTCATGGTTGAATGTGGGCATGCCGTGGTCGATGGAGAGTTCGCGAACGAAGCCGTTTATGTACGGCACCTTTGTCATCTTCCATCTTGGCGTCGCCGCTGCCATCGGACTGTCCTTCATTATACCGTATGCTCCCCAGGTCCTGGAGACGCCGCTGGTGGGTCCGGTACTGCAGATCATCATTGGCCTGGCCTGTCTGGTTGGTGTTCTGCGCATCATTCGCCGTGTCGGCGACAAACACATGCGCGCGATCAGCAGCCCCGATGACTACTTCTCGATTCTTCTGCTCACCGTCTGGTTGTTCTTCGGCACACTGGCAGTACCCAATAGCACCGCCAATGGCGAAGGGATTCTGCTGACGTTTTTCGTCTTAACGGCGTTCTTCCTGATCTACGTCCCGTTCAGCAAGATCTCCCATTACCTCTACTATCCCTTCTCACGCTACTACGTGGGCAAGACACTGGGATACAGAGGGTCCTATCCGTTACGCCGCGGACCCGCGCCGCGACGCACTGCCACCACCACCTGAGACACTGAGGGAGATAGCGATGAGTCCAGCGACCAATACAGAGCGCTCGCACAAAGCCCAGAAAGTTCTCGAACGATTCGACAAGAAGCTGAGCCGCCAGGTGGTGAGTTCGCTGGTGTCGTGTGTGCACTGCGGCATGTGCACCGATAGCTGCCACTATGTCCTGGCCAACCCCGACGATCCCAGCTACGCTCCGGCCTACAAAGCGGATCGCATTCGGCGCATCTTCAAACGCCATTTCGATTGGACCGGACGCGTCGCGCCGTGGTGGGTGCACGCCAGGAGCGTCTACACCGATGATGATCTGGAGGAACTGAAGGACATCGTCTTCGGCAAGTGCACCAACTGCCGACGCTGCACCATCAACTGCCCGATGGGTGTCGACTTTGCCACCTTCAATCGCATGGCGCGCGGCCTGCTGGTATCAGTCGGAGTGATGCCTGAGGGCGTCTCCGTCGTCAGCAAAGACCAGTGGGAAATCGGCAATCAGATGGGGGTATTGAAAGAGGACTACATCGAGACACTGGAATGGATGGCCGAGGAACTGCAGATGGAACTGAACGATCCGGAGGCGACCATTCCGATCGACGTCCCGGATTGCGACATTGTCTACTCCATCAATCCGCGCGAAATCAAATACGACCCACGCACCATTGCCGACGCGGCCAAAATCTTCTACGCCGCCGGCGAACACTGGACGATGCCCAGCGAAGGCTGGGACATGACCAATTTCGGCCTGTTCTCCGGTGACGACGATCTCGGCGGCGCGGTCGCGCGCCGTCTCTACGAAAAGGTCAGCGACTTGCGCGGTAAGACGCTGGTGATTTCCGAATGCGGCCACGGGTACCGCTCCACACGCTGCGAGGGTCCCAACTGGGCCAAGCAGGACATCAACGATTTCGCGATGGAAAGCTCAGTCAGTACGATGTTGCGCTACATTAGAGACGGACGCATCACCGTCGACAAGACCCGCAACACCACTCCGGTAACCTTTCATGACTCCTGCAACAACGCGCGCAGTTGCGGATTTTTCGAGGAACCCCGCGAACTACTGAACCTGGTCTGTAGCGATTTCCGTGAGATGTATCCCAACCGTGCCGAGAACTACTGTTGCACCGGCGGCGGCGGGGCGATGTCGATGTCCGAATACACACCGCGCCGTTTGAAATCGGCGAAGATTAAGGCGGAACAACTCAAAGCCACCGGCGCCAAGATCGTTGTCACCTCCTGCCACAATTGTGTTGACGGACTCAGCGACTTGATTCGCCACTACAACCTGGACATGAAAGTGACCCAACTCGTCAATCTCGTTGCCGATGCGTTAGTGATTGAACCCAAGGCTGAAGCACCCGAGGCGGCAGTTCCTGTTGCCACGGCAGACGGCGAGCTGGCGGGATACACGATTCTTGTTGCCGACGATGAACCCGATCTCGTCACCTTCGTCTCCACGCTGCTGGAAGACCACGGCGCGACCGTCATCGGCGCATCAAATGGCGAAGAAGCGTTGTCGCTGGCCCGTGCGCACAAGCCCGATCTGATTACCCTCGACATCACCATGCCGGGCATGAGCGGCGACGAAGTCTTCGTAGCGCTGCGTAAGGATCCCGACTTAAGGGGCATCAAGGCCTGCATCATCACCGGACGGCCCGAATTGCGACGGCTCATCTATGAACGTCCGGTGACACCGCCGGAGGGATATATCGATAAGCCGGTCGATGAAGAATCGATTCTGACCAACGTGAAGAAGATACTCGAAGTGCATCACGAGAGTTAACGATGTGTAGCGGTGCGGCGCCCGACGGCGCATACAAGCAGTACTTCGATTCGATGCCGTGTTTCTTGACGGTGCAGGACCGTAATCTGCGCGTCATCGACGCCAATGCGCGGTTCGAAGAGAAGTTCGGCGATTACCGCGGTCGCTACTGCTACCAAGTCTACAAACAGCGGCCGGAAAAGTGTGAAGTCTGCCCGGTCGAGCGGACGTTTCGGGATGGCGAGTCACATCGCACCGAGGAACTGGTCAAGACCTTGCAGGGCGATGACGTCTGGGTGATTGTCTACACAACCCCGATTCGCAATGAGCACGGCGACATCACCTCGGTGATGGAGATGTCGACCGATATCACCGAGATCAAACTGCTCCACAAACATTTGCGCGAAAGCCAGGAGAAGTACCGACTCCTGTTCGAAGAAGTCCCCTGTTACATCTCGATTCAGGATCGCGACCTGAACATCGTCGCGGCTAACCGCCTGCACCGCGAGGCCTTTGGCACGGCGTACGGACAAAAGTGCTACGAGGTGTACAAACACCGGGCCAAGGCTTGCTCACCCTGTCCGGTGCACGAAACCTTCGCGGACGGTCAGTCACGGGCTCACGAAGAGGTGGTCACAGCCCAGGACGGTTCGCGCATGAACGTGTTGGTCTACACCGCACCACTGCGCAATGTCGATGGTGAGGTGGAGCACGTGATTGAAATGAGCACCGACATCACACAGATCCGCGAACTGCAAGACAAGCTCTCGTCGGTCGGCATGCTGATCAGCACCATCTCTCACGGCATCAAAGGCTTACTCAATGGACTGGATGGGGGAATCTATCTCCTCAACTCGGGACTGGAGAAGAACGACCGCGCACGGATCGACAAGGGCTGGGACATGACACTTCGCAATGTCCGGCGCATCCGAACGCTGGTCATGGACATCCTGTACTACGCCAAGGATCGTGAACCCGAATACGAGCCGATCTCTGCGCGACAGATTCTGGAGGAGGTGTGTGGCTCACTACAAGAACGTGCACAAAAATTGAACATCTCCTTGAGCGTCGATGCGAAGGACACCGGAGAATCCCATGCCGATCCGCAGATGATTCGCTCACTACTGGTCAATCTGATCGAAAACGCGTTTGATGCCTGCCGGATTGACGGTGCGAAACCGGACCATACGGTGCGTGTTTCACTTGATGAGATCGATGGAGCAGTGCGTTTCACAATTGCCGACAATGGCATCGGTATGGATCAGGAAACACGTGAAAAGGCATTCAGTCTGTTCTTCTCGTCGAAGGGAGCAGGTGGAACCGGACTCGGCCTGTTTATCGCAAATAAGATTGCGCAAGCACACGGCGGCAGCATTACGCTGGAATCGGTAGAAGACGAAGGAACTACATTTGTTGTAGAACTTCCCCGCCAACAGCACCCTCCAATTGACTGACACTTTCATTCTCACACCTGTTCAACTGAGTCAAAATGCAAATATTGACAAAGTTGACCAGCGGAAAAGCGTTCTGCGCTTTTTCTTATAGGCGCACGTGCCGTATTAAACGATGACAACGTTGGTCGGCTATGGGAGGACTGTATGAGCGCACTGCAATGGGTTAGCTACGTGGCGATTGTCTTCTTTGTGGTCGCGGTGGCGGTGAAAATGATCCGCATCGCCCGCATGCCGGTGCATCTGCGCTGGGATCTGTACCCGATTCCGCACGAGAAAGGTAAAGGCCACTACGGCGGCTCGTACTTCGAGGAAATCGACTGGTGGACCAAGCCGCGCGAATTCGCCCTGATGGCCGAGCTGACCGAAATGGCCAAGGAGATCATCCTGGTCAAAGGGGTCTATCGCCACAACCGTCCGCTCTGGTATTTTTCCTTCCCGTTCCACTTCGGCCTCTACTGCCTGGTCGGATTCACCGTGCTCCTTCTCATCGGCGGGATCATGCAGGCGGCCGGGATGACGGTCACCGCCGCCACCGGCAACGGCTTCGCCGTGGCGGTGCACTATGCCACCCTGGTGCTGGGTTATGTCGGCTGGATCCTGAGTCTCGTGGGCGGTGTTGGCGTTCTGCTGAAACGGATGACGAACCGCGACATGCGCGCCGCCACCGTGCGCGGCGACTATCTGAATCTGGTGTTTCTGCTGGCCGTGTTTGTGACCGGCATGCTGACGCTGACCACGGTCGAACAATCACTGGCGACCTGGCGCGGATTTATCGGCAGCCTGATCACGTTCCAGGCGGCGGGAGCGCTGCCGACGATCATGGCGGTGCACCTCTGGCTCGTCGTGGTTTTGCTGCTCTATTTCCCGTTCACCCATATGACCCACATGGTCAGCAAGTATTTTACCTACCACACGGTGCGTTGGGAGGATGAGCCGAACATCCGCGACGGGCGCATTGACCGTGCGGTTCAGCAAGCATTGGGATACAAGATCAACTGGTCGGCGCCGCACATCAAGTCCG
>WJJR01000320.1 GCA_014729565.1 Candidatus Zixiibacteriota bacterium
AGCCGCACCTACGCGACGATGATGTGGGTTTTTCAACAGGCCCCAAGGTACAGTTGGCACACTGCTCTAATCTGATCAGGGGAATGTCGGTTCGTCGATGGCTCCGAGAGGGGGATTTCAGGCATCTGCCCACCCGCCGCCGGCCAACGGGCCAAGCCCCCCCGAATCTGCCGTTGCAACTGGCCCGGCGATTTGGGATATTTCCTTATGATTCCGAGTGATTGGTCATGTGACGGATTCGGAGGGATGTAGTCAATGCCGAAAATGGATTACCGTGCCGCTGGAGTGAATCTGGATACTGCCGATGAGGCCGTATCGCGTATCGCGGAGATGGCACGGACGACATACACACCTGGGGTGCTGGCCGGCGTGGGACCGTTTTCCGGCCTGTTTCAACTCGATGTGAGCAAGTACAAAGAGCCGGTCCTGGTCTCCAGTTGCGACGGGGTAGGGACCAAACTGAAATTGGCGATCCGCTGGGGGCACCACCGTACGATCGGGGCCGATCTGGTCAACCACTGTGTCAACGATATCCTCACCTGCGGCGCCGAGCCGCTGGCGTTCCTCGACTACCTCGCGGTGGCGCGGATGGATGCCGACCAGGTGAGCGATGTGATGGCCGGAGTGGCCGAAGCGTGCCGGGAGAACACCATCGCCCTGATCGGCGGCGAGACCGCCGAGATGCCAGGACTGTACAAACTCGGCGACTACGATCTCGCCGGATTTATCACCGGGATGGTCGAAAAGAGCGCAATTCTGGATGGCCAGGCGATTGAATCGGGGAATATGCTCGTCGGGCTGGCGTCGACCGGTCCGCATACGAATGGGTACTCGCTGGTGCGCCGTATTCTGTTCGATCAGGATTCATATGATCTGGAGGATCGTCCCGAGGCATTAGAAGGAGCGACCGTCGGCGAGGCCGTGATGGCAGTTCATCGGTCGTACCGGTCGGTCGTTGATGCTATGCGCGGAGAGATCGACATTCGCGGCATGGCCCACATCACCGGCGGCGGGGTGGAAGGCAATCTGGAACGCATCCTGCCGGATAACTGCCAGGCGGCGGTCGATACATCGAACTGGCCGGTGCTGCCTGTGTTTCGGTTTTTGCAGCATGTCGGCGGTGTCGAATCGGCCGAAATGTATCGCGTCTTCAATATGGGAATCGGGTACATCATCGTCGTGGACAACGAGCAAGTGAAGCGGACAATTGAAATCAGTGAGAATGCCGGTGTACCGGCCTATCAGATCGGCCACATTAGCCCCGGACCGCGCGGCGTGATCGTCTCGACGCCCTCCTAAGGCGCAACCGTTGCCGGCCACGCGAGGACTGTTGGCGATACCCCTCCCGTTGCTGACAAATCCAATCGTGCAGACAGCATCATGACCCCATCAGAACTGCCGCAGGATATCTGGTTTGTCCGGCGACGGACGCTTGCGGCAGTATTGGCGGGTGGACTGCTGGCGTTGGCCTACCCTCCTTTTCCGTTCGGGTTTCTCGCCTATCTCGCTCCGGCCATTGTTATGCTGTCGCTTGAGCATGCCGCTCCGCGTGTGGCCGCCCGTCAGGGATTTGTCTTCGGGCTGGTCCTGCACGCGGCGACACTCTACTGGATTGGCTGGGTGACCATCCCCGGCACGATTACCGTTGTCATCGTCCTGAGTGCCTACCTCGCCGTGGTCTTCGGTCTGTACGCCTTGCTCAGGGAACGGTATGGCACGCGTGCGATGTGGCTCTTTCCGGTGCTGTGGACGGCGCACGAGTACTTGCGGATGTTGGGAGACCTGGCGTTTCCGTGGAACAACCTGTCGCTGACACAGGTGCGTTACATCGGGCTGATTCAGTTTGCTGACCTGACCGGCGATCTGGGGATAACGTTTTGGATCTGCTTGATCAATGTCATCGCCGTCCGTTTGGTGATTCACTGGGTGAATCCGCGGATCGGTGGCGGGGGAGCGTACATTTTGCCCCTCGGACTGTTGTTCGCTCTGCCGATGCTGTATGGGCTGGAGACGATCAATCACATCAAGCCGGCCGAGCAGGTTCGTGTCGCCGTCTTACAGGGCGATATTGACTCGCACATGAAGTGGGAAGAGGGATTTGTTGATCGCTCGTTTGCCGTGTATGAAACCCAGACCCGCGTTGCGGTAGAACACGGCGCCGATCTGGTCGTGTGGCCGGAGACCGCGGCGCCGGTCTATTTGCGGGCGGAACAGAGTTACCGCCGACGTGTCCGCGCGCTGGCGCGTGAACTCGACACCGAAATGCTGATCGGGACTCTGGAATACCGGGCGCTGCCGGAAGGGGGGTATCTCTCCTACAATGCGGCGATTGCTCTCGATCAAGATGGGTACGCGCCGGATCATCATGCCAAGTTGCATTTGGTACCGTTGGGGGAGTGGATTCCGTTTTCGGATCGTGTCCAGGTGCTCCGGCAACTCGAGGTGGGGGGAGCGCATTTTACCGCCGGCGAGCGGCTGGTGCTGTTCGATCATCCCAGGGGGCAGTATGCGGCGGCTATCTGTTTTGAGTCGGTTTTTCCCGATATTGTGCGGCGGTTGGTGAACCGTGGGGCGCGGTTTCTGGTTAACATAACCAACGACGGGTGGTACGGGTTTTCGTCCGGGCCGCCGCAACATGCCATGATCGCCGTCTATCGCGCCATCGAAACCCGCCGCCCGATCGCCCGCTCGGCCAACACGGGAATCTCGCTGTTTATTGATCGGGCCGGTCACATGCACCGGGAAACCAGCCAGTATGTCCCGGATGTGGCCATTTTTGATTTGGGGTTGGGCCCCGAGGGATACCGGACATTCTTCATGAAGTACGGTATGTATCTGGGGCGGTTGTGTACGCTTCTGTCGCTGATTGCGACGGTGCTGGCGGTGATCCTCACCCGATCATCCGATTCGGGGGATGCCCCGCCGACCGCCTCGATGCATGGAATGACGGAGCAGAGCCAGTGATGATGACCCGCAACTGTGTTCAACACGCATCTGGTATTGTGGTTCTGTGTGCCCTTGCTGTGAGCGGTTTTGTTCTCGGTGCAGTTGGTGATGTGGTGGCGCTGGAGCGGTCGGATTGGACCAATTACACAAACATCAACACGATCCGCGGTCTCACCTCCCGCGGCGATACGGTCTGGATGGCGACGACCGGTGGCCTGGCTTATCTCCCTTCGGGTGATTTCGAGGAGCCGGTCCGAATCACGAACCTGGAGGGGTTGGGTGACAACATTCTGGAGTTCGTTGCGTTCGGTCCCAACGGAATCGTGTGGACAGGAGGATCATCGGGACGACTGTCGCGCCGGTGGTCGGATATTGGGTGGTCGGTGTACCCGTTCGAAGACGACGACACACCGATTCCATTGAACTGTGCGGCGGCCGACACCAATGGCTTCTTGTGGGTGGGATCCAACAGCGGTCTGCACAAGTTTGACATCAACCGCAACGGCGGCGAGATCAAAGAAACCTATACGCGTATCGGTAACTGGACATCGAGCACGGTCAATGATGTGATGATCCTCGACGATCGCATTTGGATTGTCGGTCCGGCCGGGATCGCCGTCGCCGATGTGAATGATCAGTTTCTGCTCGATCCCTCGCGTTGGACGACGTGGACCAGTCCGGAAGGTGTGTTGTCGATCGCATACTCCTCGGAAACGATGTGGGTTGGAACGAGTAATGGTGTCTGGGAATTCGATGGCGACATCGCGACCGGCGAGGGCAGTTGGAGTCTTGCGGCATTTGCATCACTCGCGGCCAACGATCTGTTCGGCAGCGGAGACACGTTGTGGATCGCAAGCGCGCGCGGACTTGGCCGGAGAGCGTCCGACACATTTGAAAGCCCACCGATAATGGGCACGCCGAATCGCATGCTGACGTCGGTCGTCCAATCACGTGACGGTACGGTCTGGTGCGGGACGATAGATGCCGGAGTTTTGCGTGTTGACGATTCGTCGTGGGAGTTGATCGCCTTTGACGGTCCGATCGACAACGATGTGATCGACGTCGCAGTCGACCACGACGGGCGAATCTGGTGTGTGCACCCGGTTCGGGGGCTTGACTTCTTCGATAACAGTGAGTGGACGCACCTGCAATATACCGACGAGCTGTCGGGTCCCAGTGGTCCGGCGATGGCCGTGGATGTTGCGCCCGATGGCGACATCTGGTTTGCGATGTGGGGCGGTGGCGGCATGCAGATTGATCCCGACAACCCGCTGACCGGTTACACGCGTTACGATACGTCGAACAGCTCGCTCATGTTCGTCGTCGATCCCGGCGGACCGAACAACTACATCGTGGCCCGCGACGTGAATGTCGACGACAGCGGACGTGTATGGTTCGCCAATGCGTTTGCCGATTCGGGTGTCCGCATCGCCTACCACGACGATGGTTGCTGGGGACGGTTTACGGAAGACGACGATGTCGAGGGGGAAATACTCGTCATCAGGGGCCAGGCGGATCATCTGCTCCTCGGCTTTGAGAATCTGGGTGTTGGTGAGTACACCTATGGGCAGCCGCTGTGCGGCAATGGCCAGCCGGGCAACAATGGCGGCGAGTTGGAGTTGAGACGCACGTTTGATGGTTTACCGTCTGACCAGGTACAGTCCATTCTGATTGATCGGGCCGATACATTGTGGGTTGGCACCAATGCGGGGTTGGTGCGATGGATTCCCGACTTGCGCCGGTTCTTCAGCGTACCGTTGCCGTCGGAAGCCGGCTTGTCGATTAACGCATTGGCCGCGGATGCTTTTAACACGATCTGGATCGGCACCAGCCGGGGATTGGTCGCACGCGGCAGCAATGGTGAGATCGATTTCTATACACCGTTCAACTCGCCGCTGGTGGGACGCGATGTCCGGGAAATCGCGATCGATGACCGCGAAGGAATCGCGTGGATCGCCACCGGGTCCGGTGTGAGTCGTATCGTCACCGGTGCGGCGCCGGTCGAAAGAACCGAAGAGACACTGGCGCTGCCCAATCCATTTGAGATTGCCACGGGCGAGGATCGCGAAGTGCGGTTCAACGCTCCCTTCGGAAGCCACGTCTACATCTATACTGTGTCCGGTGAACTGGTTGCCGACATGGATGCATCGCAGGGGTGGGATGGACGGACCCGCGACGGGAGGTTTGTGGCCTCCGGTATTTATCTCTTTGTCATCCGTGGGCCGGATGGCGACTACGGACGCGGCAAGCTGGCGGTCATACAAACACGTTAGGTGAGAGCCATGACTGTTGCGACGCACGAACAACCTGCTCCCGGTGTTTGCTGGACACACCGTCCGGACGAAGTCCCCGACCATCTCCTGACTCTGCTTGACAGTGATGTCTCAGCGTCGCCGTATCTCACCCCGCGCTGGAGCCACTTCTGGGAACGTGCCTGGAAGGACACGACGGCCGATTTCTGGGTGCTCGGTTCGCAAGATGGCGGCGTCATGGCCGTGTGGACGGTCAAACGCCGACGGTGGAAGTGGGACTGGGTATTTTGCCAGCCGTACGGGACGGCGGGGGTGTTTCACTCGTCGGAATGGGACCGTCGCGATATCGAACTACTGACCGATGTGCTGATGAGCACCGCCGGTGACCAATGTGTTCAGGTGACGCTATCAGGCAATGTCCCCGACATCGCACCCAAGGGCTGGACGGTCAAGTCGCACGAGTTCTCATCGTGGGTATATGATGATGCGGCGCGGCAGTCGCAGACGTTCCTCAACGATATCTCCGATAATCACCGCCGCAACATCGAAAAGGGCCGTACCCTCAATCCCGAGATCAGCATCATTTACGGGCCGGCGGAAGTCGAGCGCATGCAGTCGGAGATGCAGTCCCGTCGCGACAAAGATTCACGCATTGTGCTGGATGCGAAGCTGGGACCGCTGTTCGCCGAAGTGTTCGCCGGGTCGCGGGAAATGAAGTGGTATGCGGCGTGGCATGAGGGGCATTGTGCCGCGACCTGCCTGTGGCTGAGGCGTGGTGACCACGCCGTCTATCTCGATGGGGCCGTTGATAATCGGTCGGTTGAGACCGGCATTAACCACGCTCTCTTCGCGCACGCTCTGAACGACCTGCACAACGCCGGGGTACGCCTCTTTGATTTCGGTAGTGGTCCACAGGGGCAGACCTCCAGCGGTCTGGCTCGCTTCAAGGAAGGGTGGGGGGCACAGCCGTTGACGCGACGGGAGTTGGCGCTCCGCACTCCGCTTTACAATCTCGTCCGGCGAATCGTCTAGTGACCTCATGCCAATGGGCGTGTATCCTGAGATGGGATAGGCGCCATGACGAGACACATTCTCGAACGACCACCGAAAATCGTGATACTGGGAGAAGCTGCGGCGGTGCACACGCGCCGTTGGGTCGAGCACTTTCGCGGCATGGGGTGGACCGTGCGCTGGATGTCGTTTGCGCCGACTGAAGACGTCGCCGGCGTTGAGGAGATTCCGCAGTTGGCCGACCGAAAGGCCCTGGCGATCTGGAAAGCGCGCACACATGTGCGTGATGAGATCGACCGGTTCGATCCGGATATCATCAATGCGCTGTTCTTGCCCGATTATGGGTGGCTGGCGTGTCTGACCAAACGGCATCCATTGGCCGTATCGGCGTGGGGATCGGATGTGCTGCTGGCGCCACGAAAGTCGATTCTGCATCGGTGGCGGATTCAATATGTGTTGCGGCGATCTGACTGGTTGTTCTGCGATGCCAATGTACTACGTGACCGGATGGCCGAGTTGGGAGGCCGACGCGAGAATATCCGGGTTGTACCGCTTGGTGTAACTGATGACTGGTTGGAGATTGGGACGACCCGGCCACAGATTTCGGATCGGCTGATTCATGTCGTGACCAACCGTCGGCTCGAACCGCTCTACCGGGTTGATACGTTTATTCGCGCTGTGCGGACGATTGAATCGGACAGACCCGGTGAGTTTCGATTTACGGTAGTCGGGGATGGTTCACAGCGCGCTCAGTTGGACTCACTGGCCCGGGAGCTGGGCGTACATGATCGCATTGATTTTACGGGGGTGTTGTCTGGAGATACATTACGTTCGGTGATGACTGATGCCGACATCTTTGTGTCCTGTTCATCGTCGGACGGCACCTCGGTGTCGCTGCTCGAGGCGATGGCCGCCGGTGTTTTCCCGATCGTGACCGATCTGCCCGCCAATCGCGAATGGCTGACGCCTGATGATACCGGTGTTCTGTTTCCGGTCGGCGATCATGAACGCCTCGCCCGCGCGATCATTGATTGTGCACATGATTCGGAGAAGCGCACACAGGCAACACAGCGCAATCATGAACTGGTATCACAGCGTGCGCGTTGGGTGAACAACATGGCACAGGTCGAAGACGATTTGCTAGGCTTGATCGCCGATCATCGACAATCGCAAACAGCAAGGCCGGCACGCTCATGACGAAACGTCGTCGCCTGCTCATGATTGCATACTACTTCCCGCCGATGGGGATGGGGGGCGTGCAGCGGCCGCTGAAGTTTGCGAAGTATCTGCCCGATTTGGGGTGGGATGTGACGGTCGTAACCCCACAGCCCGGCGAGTACTTTGCCAAAGATGAGACGTTGCTCGATGATCTTCCGGAGAGTGTGGAGGTGGTCAGGATAAAGTCACTCGACCCATCACCGCCGAGGAAACTCCGCGAATATGTGCCGGACAATCCCTTATTGTACCGAGGAGTCTCCATGCTCGTCGAGAAGATGCAACGGTGGGCACGCTGGCCGGACGGGAAGATTCACTTTAGCCGCGTTGCGGCTCGCGAGGCCATGCGATTGTTCGATGATCAGCCGTTCGATGCTGTTTACACAACGTCACCCCCGCCGTCCATACACATGGCGGGCCAGCGTGTGCAGAGTGAGTTGCGGATTCCGTGGGTGGCCGATTTTCGCGATCCCTGGTTGGTGTCCGCAGATGATTGGGGACCGACCCGAATTCACCGGAATCGCGCAGAGACTCTGCGTGCCAGGTTTCTGGATCATGCTGATCACATCCTTGCGATGAATGATCTGGTCGCCGACACCTTCAATACGGTCACCCCGCTGCGAGGGCTTTCGATAATCCCAAACGGTTACGATGAAGCCGATTTTGCCGATGTGAATAGTCCCAAGGCCGAAGGCGACTTCGTCATTGCCTACTACGGAACGGTGAGTGCGCAAACCGACATTCAACCGGTTCTGGATGTGCTCGACGAATTTACGGCTCGTCATCCTGAGCGACCGGTACGCCTCAAACACATCGGTACAACCGTCGGAATGGAGGCCATCTCACATCCGGCCTACGAGAGCCTGGGGTACTTGCCCCATAAGGAGGCCATCGCACAGTTGTGCGGCGCCGATGCCGTTGTTATCACGCTCGATTCTGACCCGGGATTGCGGATGACTATTCCCGGTCGCACGTATGAGGTTCTGCGAACTCTCCGTCCAATACTCGTGATTGCTCCAGAGTCTTCGATCCTGTCTCAGGTTCTATTGCCGTTCCACGGCGTGTGGACGTGCGACTGCAGTGATCGGGAATCTGCCCTAAATGCGCTGGATCAGATTCAACGCCTGGGCCACCGCGCTGTGGTCCGCGATATCAATTCCATTCGACGGTTTGACCGCAGGGCACAGACGTTTCAGTTGGCTGGCGTCCTCGACGATCTCGCTGCATCCGAAGAGAAGGAAAGCGAATAGACATGAACTCTTCGGTCCCTGTCGGCGTCATCATCGTCACGTACAATTCGGCCGATGTTATCGAGCTGTGTTTGGAATCACTGAAGACCGCCTCCAAACATCCGCTCCATGTGGTTGTCGTTGACAATGCATCGACCGATGGCACGCCCTACTTTGTCGCCGATCACTTCCCGAAGGTGACGATCGTTCGCAATCCTCGGAACTTCTACTACGCCAAAGCCAACAATCAGGGCTTGGTTCACACGGGCCAGTCCGACGTGCTGCTGCTTAATCCCGACGTCGTCTTTCCCGTCGACGGTATCGATGAGATGCGGCTGATTCTCTACTCCGATGATGCGATCGCAGCCGTAGCCCCGCGCCTGGTTGATCCGGCCGGGACACGCCAGCAATCACTCCGCGAATTCCCGGGACTCGATACGCTGTGGTATGA